>NZ_JANLWO010000359.1:0-6661 GCF_031364565.1 Chamaesiphon sp. OTE_20_metabat_361 | reverse complement strand
GTGGAATTTGGGGAGAGCCGAGCGAGAGTAAATACGATGTTTATTCCTAACTCCCCACTTCCCGCTCTACTTACCCAATAATTTAACCACCCCAACCCCACCAAAATACAAAGCTAAAACAGCACCTGCTAACAAACTTTGAGTCAAGGGATCGGTAGAGGGAGTGACGATCGCACCGACGACCATCGAGCCGACGACCACGCTTTTCCAGCCAGATAACATCAGCTTGGAAGAGAGAATACCGAGTAGCGATAACAAAATTTGGACGACAGGTAATTCAAATAGCAAACCCGTTGCAAACAATAACACCAAGACAAATTCAAAATAGCGATCGATCGACCAAGCCTGTTCGACGACATCTTCGCCATAGCCGATCAAAAAATTTAAAGCAGCCGGAATCAGTGCGTAGTAAGCAAACGCAATCCCAGCAACAAACAACACCGAAGAACCAACCACTACAGGTAATACTAGCTGACGCTCGCGCCGCGTCAAACCAGGGATCACAAATTGGATAATTTGGTAGAGAACCACTGGGCTAGCGACTAATAAGCCACAATAACCAGCCACCTTCACCGAGACAAAAAAGTATTCACCAGGAGCTAATTGGAGAAACTTGATGCCAATCGCGGGAATTTCTAAGACTTGGACGATTTGCTTGGCATAGACAAAACAACCAGCCGCACCGATCGCCACCGCAATAATCGCGTAAAATATCCGCTGGCGTAACTCCTCCAAATGGTCGAAAAAAGACATCTCCAGCTCAGCTGGAAGTTGTTCTAATTCGTCATTATCATCACTTGGATAGGGGTCTGGCGACCATAGGGCAGTACTCAGTTCGTCAGTGGACTGAAGCTCGGTATCTACTTCTGGAGTCATCGCAAAGCTTGTCTTAAGTACGTTCTTCTCAATTATAGAGGATAGGGTCGTGCGCTGCTTTGAGTCGAGATATTTCAGAGAATATCGCCGTGACTTCTCCTAGAAATCACGGCGATAGATATTTAGATCTAGACAGGAGCGAACGACTAAGCTTCTACTAAAACCTTGACAGTCTTGTTTTTCTCATCTTCGGCTTTAGGTAGCGTCAGTTTTAAGATCCCATGTTCGTACTTCGCTTGAACTCGATCGCGTTGAACTTTTTCAGGGAGACCGATCGTGCGATGAAACTTACCATAACGGAATTCCGATCGCTTCATACCTTGTTCTTCAACATGTTTTTCCTCTTTACGTTCCCCATCGATAGTTACTGAATCAGCAGTAACTTGGACTTCGATTTCTTCGGGTGTTAAACCAGGAACTTCTAGTTGAAGATATACATTATCTCGATCGATTTGTAGCTCGGCTGCGGGAGCAAAAGCAGTCCGATACAAATTATCTTCATGCTCGGTCAGACTATCAAACAATCGATCCATTTCGCGTTGTAAGGTAGTCACATTGCGGAAAGGTTGCCAACGAACTAGTGTCATAATAAAACCTCAAATTCAATGATAGTAATGGCTAGAAATTAGATCCGATCGACATTTCAAACAATGTCAAATCGTAAATTTTACTGCTATGGCTGAATTCGCGATCTAAATGAATTGGAAATAAACGAGCTGCCAATCGGAAGGGTTGCTAATTCAACTTGTTTATAATCTACCAAAAGTTGCAGGCAATCCAAGTGCGGTTCTCAACCTAACTAGAGTTCACTTTACCGAACTTCCCTGCGGTGGTAATTTCCGGTCGTTAATAAACTGGACGAAGATTGCTAATCATTTTGAGGGCGCGCTCGTATCGATCCAGATTGCCAGTTTGCTCGAACAGTTTAGCAGCAACTTGAAGATCGGCGATCGCCCGTTCGCGTAGCGTTCCCTGTGGGAAATCGCGATCGCCCGCACGTCCGTAAGCAATACCGCGATTGAGATAAGCTAGAGCATAGTTCGGATCGATCGCGACTGCCCGATCGTAGCTAGCAATCGCCCCAGCAAAATTACCCAGATCGTCTAGTTCATTACCACGATTCATATAGGCTTGAGCGTAGTTCGGATCGATACCGATAGCAAGGTTATAATCCGCCACAGCAGCTTGATGGTTGCCGCTTTTACTCAAGACAGTACCGCGATTGTAGTAAGCAGCGGCAGATCTAGAATCGAGCGAAATGGCGATCGTATAATCGGCAGCGGCTCCGCTAAAATCGCCGAGACTATCTTTAACATTGCCGCGCTCGATGTAAGCGGGAAAATATTGAGGATCGAGAGCGATGGCGCGATCGAAACTAGCAATTGCAGTAGCGGTATCGCCAGCCTCTAGTGCAGCTAAACCCTGCTGATATTGGCGGGAAGCGCTAGCATTCATTTCGATCGCCGTTTGTCCCTGAGTAGCATCGATCTTCAGAGCCAGTGACGCATCTGGCAAAAATGCACTAGAGATCGCGATCGTTCCGCAAAATAACCATAGAGCCACATTCAGATTTCGAGCCATATCAATCTTGCTTCCTTGCGTCTAGAGAATCGTCCTGCTACCAGAATGGCTCGTCACCCAATTAAAATGTATCCGCATAAAAGCACAAAGATTTTACTTGCCTAGCAATTTTAAAATGCTACTAATTACCGATCGTGACGACTGGGTAAGCATTTGAGAGAATCGATCGAGATCGTGGGGATCGCGATCTTTGCGTATTTGGTATCCGATCGATGATAATTAAGGATTGTTAACCAAATCTTTATATATCCCGGTGAATAACCAGAGTACTGTCTCCGATACCAAGCGTAATTTTTACTCCACTCATACTCGCCCGATCAATTCGATTTATCGGCGCGTAGTAGAAGAATTAATGGTAGAAATGCACTTACTGTCTACCAACGTTGATTTTGTCTATAATCCAATTTACGCATTGGGTGTAGTCAGTAGCTTCGACAGGTTTATGACCAGTTATCGTCCCGAAAGCGACAAGCAATCGATTTTTACCGCATTATGTCAATCGATGGGTGGAAATGTCGAACAGTACCGTAAAGATGCTGCTAGCGTTCAAGAATTTACCCAGAGTATGCAGGGACAAGATATCGTCAATTGGTTGACTCACCCAAATAGCGATGGCATGGGCGCAGAATTAGCCAGTACATTAGGCTCGATCGCCAGCAATCCGAAATTTAAATACAGTCGGTTATTCGGCATCGGTTTGTTTACGATTCTCGAACAAGCAGCACCAGAGCTACTCAAGGACGAGAAAAAACGCGAAGCTGCTGTCTTGCAGATCGGTGAAGCCTTGCACCTACCTACCGACAAAGTTCAAAAAGACCTAGACACCTACCGGAGTAACTTAGATAAACTCGTCCAAATGGAAGCCGTCATGGCAGATCTAGCCGACGCCGAACGCAAAAAACGCGAAAAACGCGACCAAGCCAAAGTCGCAGCAGCGGCGGCTAGTGCTACACCAGCGGAGTAAATAGGGGACAGGGAGATGAGGTGACTGGGGGACTGGGGGACTGGGAGACTGAGATAGCTCTATTCACCATCCACCAATTGCGATCGACCGCCGCTGGCATAGCCTCCCCTTGGGTAATATTGTCTACCAGTCACTATTGACGACCTTCTACCCTCTACCCTCTACCCTCTACCCCCTATTTACGAATAGAATCCATTAGCGGTAGTACTAGATCTCCCAACTCCGATCGATTGACAATCAGACTGGGCATGGCATAGCTACCATAATCTCGCCCGACAACCGCCGGGAAAGTCGGTTCATCCCTCAGCGATATCCATGTGCCCCCAGCCGCGTGGACGATCGCCCAGACAGCCGCCAAATCCCAGATTTTGGGTGTAGCCTCCACCCCACCCAAACTCGCGCCAGCAGCGACCGCTAAGAAGTTATAAGTAGCGACCCCCAGCATCCGAATCTTGCAGGGAAATCCCGGTTGCCAGATCTGAAGACTGCGAGCGCACAAACTGAAAAAATGATTGCTACTCGGTGAATCCTGACTGACATCGATTGGAGAGCCATTGAGATAGGCACCAACAGGTAAATCTAATCCGGTATTCCCCGCCCAATAACCGTAAAAAGTTTGGTTGACAGGCGGAAAATAGACATAACCAAATACAGGCTCACCATTGTAGAGCAGCCCGATCGAGATCCCCCAGAGCGGAATACCGCGCGTAAAATTGGTAGTCCCATCGAGCGGATCGA
Organism: Chamaesiphon sp. OTE_20_metabat_361; assembly: GCF_031364565.1. Lineage (NCBI taxonomy): Bacteria > Bacillati > Cyanobacteriota > Cyanophyceae > Gomontiellales > Chamaesiphonaceae > Chamaesiphon > Chamaesiphon sp. OTE_20_metabat_361. The sequence continues at coordinate 2,502 of NZ_JANLWO010000359.1, read as the reverse complement.
TAATCCACGTCCATTGGGCATCAGTAAACCCATGCACATTCTCTTCACTCAAGATGGCGTGTGTGGGAAAAGCCGCACCCAGACTCGATCGAATCTCCAGATCCGCCCACTCATCACACTGCGTAACTAGACTCCCATCAGCCTTTTCCAATCCTTGGACGCGCCCAAAGTCCAGCAGCAACCGCGATCCTACCTGCTGGGCGATCGAACCTACGACATCAAGTACTCGCTCCCACGAAAATTCCATATTCTCTTAACCGAATTGACAATAGGCTGAGTGTATCAAATCACCCAGACATCCCGATCGGCGATCCCCAGTTAAATTGCCGAGAATTTAACCAATTTTGTATTTTTTGACGCCCATATCTAGATGTCGATCGGCTAGAATGCGGAAAATAACGAGCGCTAAATCGAAAGAGTTAGTTCCCAAAAACATTTTTAGTAATCGGCTGTGGCTGATGTTTCGAGAAAGCAGCAACAGACACAAGCTGTCATCATAGAAGAGTCATAGCTACGAAACAGAATCTTTCTCAAGCTATTTTGAGATTGGTTTTGCTAGCGACACCCTTTAGTAGAAAAGCATCGAGATTCAGTAACTATTGGAGTAAATACCGATCGTGTCACCAACAGCCCAAAATCCCCTCCTGACAATCGAGCAAGAATACGGACAAAGTATTTGGATGGACAATCTCAGCCGAGATATCCTCACATCTGGCGAACTCGCCCAACTGATCGATACCCGTGGCGTATTGGGAATCACCTCCAACCCCGCCATCTTTGAAAAAGCGATCGCTGGGAACGCCATTTATGACAACCAAATCGCAGCAGGAATTAAAGCCGGAAAATCCCTCAACGATATTTACGAATCCCTAATTTTCACAGATATTCGTCAAGCCTGCGACATCCTGCGCCCCGTCTACGACAAAACCAACGGCATCGACGGCTACGTCAGCATCGAAGTCCCCCCCACCATCGCCGCCGACACCGCCAGCACCATCACAGAAGCCCGCCGCTACTATGGCGAAATCGATCGTCCCAACGTGATGATCAAAATCCCCGGCACCCCCGAAGGCTTACCCGCCGTCGAGCAGATGATTAGCGAAGGCATCAGCGTCAACGTGACCCTGCTATTTTCCGTCGATAGCTACGTCGAAGCTGCCTGGGCATACATTCGCGGCTTAGAAGCTCGCGCCGCCAAAGGAGACGACATCAGCAACATTTCCTCCGTCGCCAGCTTCTTCCTCAGCCGGATCGACACCAACATCGATGGTAAACTGGATAACCTCCTCAAAGATCTCAGCGACACCACCAAAACCGAAAAAATCTCCGCCCTCAAAGGAAAAATCGCGATCGCCAACGCCAAAGTCGCCTACCAAGAATACAAGAAAATCATTGCCACCGATCGCTGGCAACAACTCGCCGCCAAAGGCGCACGCGTCCAACGACTGCTGTGGGCAAGCACAGGCACCAAAGATCCCAGCTATAGCGACGTCATGTACGTCGATGGACTAGTCGGCAACGATACCGTCAACACTTTACCACCCAACACGATCGAAGCCTGTGCCGACCATTGCGATCCCGCCAGCCGAATCGAAGCTGGTATCGACGAAGCCTACCGCCTCATCGCCAGCCTCAAAGATCCCGACGTGAATATCGACCTCGATAGCGTCATGGGCGAACTCCTCATCGACGGCATCGACAAATTCGTCAAACCCTTCGACTCCCTGATGAAGTCTTTGGATGGTAAAGTAAAAGCGTTGATGCCAGCGTGAATAGTGGATAGTGAATAGTGGATAGTGAATAGTGTTTTGGATAGTGCAGTTTTACCTAGCGATCGTGCAAAACCCCATCTGCTACTAAACTCCAGCTTAATAACGCATAACTGAAATCTCAAGTGGAGCGAATGCCGCACCACGCCACAAACAGTTTGAACCTTTGGTGGGGGTCTGGGGGAGGCGACAGCTTCCCCCAGCCGAGGACTGCGAGGCACCCCTATCCCCAGCTCAAGTTAATTAACAACCATCACCTAATACCTGTCAAAACTCTATTCGATCGCCAACCCATAGAAAATACAATATCAGCAATATCAACACTCAGAATAGCTATATGGGCGTAAAAATATAAAATACTCGTAGGGTGGGCACTGCCCACCATCTAGGGTTCAGGCATAATCGATTGGATAAAAATTGCACTTAGCTATTTATTTCCGAACATCAGAAAGTAGACATTACCCACCCTAATAATAGAGATACAGCGGAAACCCTTGTGGTGGGCAGTGCCCACCCTACCGAAATCGATTAACTACAGAAATCTATTAACCAAAAAACCAGTTCGCGTTCTACCAAGTAAATAAGAAATGATCGATCTAATAGAAAATCCCTTTCGCCTCGGACTCAGACAAGAACGCGTTCCCGAACCCCAAATCCTGACCATCTTCGGTGCCTCCGGCGACCTCACCCACCGCAAACTGATCCCCGCATTGTACCAGATGCGACTCGATCG
>NZ_JANLWO010000346.1:0-2307 GCF_031364565.1 Chamaesiphon sp. OTE_20_metabat_361 | reverse complement strand
ACATTTCCAGGTTTGAGATCGCGATGAATCACATGCTGAGAATGAATAAAACCCAGCACTGGTAACAACTGACGCAATAAATCCAGCACCTTAGCTTCGCTCCACGGTGCGGTTGCGCCTTCTAATTCTCGATCGAGTGGCGTCCCATCGATAAATTCCTGAACGAGATAAAACTCCTGCTGCTGCTCGAAATAGGCGAGCAAGTGGGGAATCTGCGCGTGATGCCCCAATTTAGAGAGAATTTCCGCCTCAGTATTAAATAACCGCCGCGCCAAATTGACAAAATTAGCATCGCGGCGAGCGGGGACTAATTGCTTGATAACGCACTGTGGCTTGCCGGGACGCTTGGTATCCCGCGCCAGATAAGTCACACCAAACCCACCCGCACCCAGGGTAGACTCGGCTTGATAGCGATCGTCGAGCAGATAGTTCGGAGCCATTACGCTGGCACTGAGCGCGGTACTGGGGGTTTGCTCTTGTTTGAGAGTGACATCTGCTGGATGGGGAATAGTCAGATCGGGATCGATTTCGGTAGTCGCCGCCATCGTCGTGGCGGGTAGAGCTGGCGGGGGTGATATGGGGATGGCGGTTGCTTGGGGTGCCGTTTTCGCGAGCAAAAACTTGAGTTCGGCGATCGCCAATTCGCGATCGGTTACTAAATTCTGCATCTCTTTTTGCTGCTGCTGGGTGTTGTAGCTCGTCAATCCCAATACGCCGATACTGCTGGCAATGAGGCCGATAAATGGGCTTACTAAGGGAATCCAACCTGCATTTACAAACGCGATCGCAAAGCCGCCGACAAGCAGGATCGCCGCACCGCTAGCCGCTAATAATAAGCGGATCGGGTGGCGCATGTACCAGGCGAGGATACTTCCCGTCAGACACCAGCCGCCGATCCAGATCCCTTCGAGCCAATTGGGAATAAACCACCATAAGGGTCGATCGTCGAGTACCGCGCTGAGAATTTGACTGGTAATTTGGGCGTGAACCAAGACCCCTGGCATCGTGGCATCTTCAGACTTCCCGGCACTATAAGGGGTTAGGAATTCATCCTTGAGGGAGCTAGCAGTCGAACCGATCGCGACGATCCGATCTTTAATTAATTTAGGATCGACTCGATCGTCTAAGAGATCCGACATCGTGACGATCTGCGCCACGCCATTTTTGCCGCTTGTCTGGGCACTACTAGCTCTGTAATTGAGCAAAATCTGATAGCCCCCATCCTCGGCATGTTGATAGCCCCCATCATTGCCGGAGATGGGTCTAAAATGCGCTCTAGCGATGTGAAATTCTTCATTTGAGTCAAACTTACCTTTGATTTGATGCTGCCGGATTAGGTATTCTTGGGCGAGCTGGAGCGCAAAACTCGTCTCGCTCGTACATGGCGATTTGGGGTCGCGCGACATAAACAACACACTTCGCCGCACGATACTATCGCGATCGACTAACAGATCTACAAATCCCAACTGTTCGGCGGGAATTCCTGGCGGCCCCGCGATGCCGGGATTTTTGAGACTGCGATGGTGACAACCCGGAATAATCACATCGTTGCTATCCCAAATTTTAGTCAGTTGGGCGCTTCCCGGCTCGACGGGATTGGCACGAAACATATCTAAACCGATGACTTTAGCTTTGGCATCGGTCAATTTTTGGATGACTTTGGCAATGGTACGATCGGGCAACGGCCAAACTTTCGCCCGATTCAGATCGTCTTCGGTAATCGCCACGATTAAAATGCGCGGGTCTGGCGGTAGCGGTGACTTCCAGCGCACGCTCTGGTCGTAAACACTCAATTCGCCCATTTCCCACCACCCCAAATACTTGGCACCGACAACCAGCCCCATCACCCCCAAACTCACACCCAAAATTGTCACTACTGATAAAGGTAGTCGGCGACCGATTCGAGTCCGAAGCGAGGCAAATTTAGGCGTGCGGAACATGTATTTTGGACGGGCGAGGATAACAATAATTACGATCGATTTTGACAGTATATCTCGATCGTCTGTCACTTACTTAGCTTGCCCTCATCGAGTAAAAACATGTCAGTAAGGGATAGGGGATAGGGGATAGGGGATAGGGAATAGTGGATAGGGGATAGGGGATAGGGAATAGTGGATAGTGGATAGTGGATAGTGGATAGGGACTGGGGACAATTGCGGTTCTCTTTACCTCTTACCTTTTACCTCTTACCTTTTACCTCTTACCTTTTACCTCTTACCTTTTACCTCTTACCTTTTACCTTTCCCCTTTCCCCTTTCCCCTTTACGTGAATTCAAACGCTGGACAAAAGCCATCGGGAGTGACACG
>NZ_JANLWO010000312.1:0-5064 GCF_031364565.1 Chamaesiphon sp. OTE_20_metabat_361 | reverse complement strand
AGGACATCGACCGATCCGAATTTTGGTAGATGCCGCCCAATCAGTCGGTTTATTGCCGTTAAATTTAGGACAATTGGGCATCGATTTTTATGCCTTCACCGGACACAAGTGGTGGTGCGGCCCTGAAGGTGTCGGCGGACTATATATTCATCCCGATGCGTTAGCTAGTCTCGATCCAACCTTTATCGGATGGCGGAGTCTGGACTACAGTAACTCAGATTTGCCCTTAGTTAGAGATGCGCGGCGGTATGAGGTGGCGACATCGGCTTATCCCTTATATGCTGGACTGCGTGCGGCAATTGCAACGCATCAAAGTTGGGGGAGTGCGGCAGATCGCGCTAGCAAAATCGTGAGCTTGGCTACTTATCTATGGGAAAATTTACAGCAAGTACCAGGGATTAACTGTCTCAATCAGACGGCACCGCAGTCGGGTTTAGTATCTTTTCAGGTACGATTATCCAAGGGAGAGGCTACGCTAACGGCAGATCGTGCTAAGTTAGTCAAAGATTTGGAAGATCGACATTTTTATCTACGAACGATCGTCGATCCCGCTTGTATTCGTGCTTGTACGCATTACTTTACTACTACTACCGAAATAGATGAATTAATTCAATGTTTGCGCGAGCTAATAAGTTAATCAATATCAAAGCCGATCCTATGTCAACGCCGACGATTTATATTACCATCACCGCACATGGTTTCGGTCATGCCGCGCGAACTGCCTCGATCGCGGGACACCTCCAAAAGCTACTACCGACCGTAAAGTTAATTATGGTAACTACGGCTCCTAAATGGTTGTTGGCATGTTACATCGATGGTGATTTTATTTATCGTCAGCGAGGGTTTGATGTCGGCGTAGTCCAGGCAGATAGTCTGAAAATGGATCTAGATGCTACCTTATCCAAGTGGCAACAGATTATTACAGCTAAAGATGAAATTATCGCTGAAGAAGTAGCATATTGCCAAGAACAAGGCGTAAATTTAGTATTCGGCGATGCCCCACCATTAGCCACTTTAATTGCTGAAAAATTAGGTGTGCCCTGTTGGATGTCTGGTAACTTTGGGTGGGATTTTATCTATCGGGATTGGGGGAGAGAATTTACGGCAATTGCCGACTGGATTGGCGATTGTTACGGACGATGCGACAGGCTTTTTCGCGTTCCATTACACGAATCGATGGCGCGGTTCCCAGTCATTGAAGATGTCGGCTTAACTGGCGGCGATCCAAAATATCCCGTGGATTTCATCCGCGATAAGTTTGATATTCAGCCAGCCAAACAAACAATTTTACTCACATTTGGTGGATTGAGTCTCGATGCCATTCCTTATCAAAATATCGATCGATTCCCCGATTATCGATTTATCACCCTCGATGCTCATGCGCCAGATCGGCCGAACTTAGTCAAAGTTTTAGATCGTGCCTATCGTCCGGTTGATTTTATGCCTTTGTGCGATCGAGTCCTCTCCAAGCCGGGATATTCGACTTATGCAGAAGCCTTAAAACTGCAAGTACCGATTATCTCCCTCACGCGTTCTGGCTTTGCCGAATCGGAAATTATCCTCAATGGGATGCAGGATTTTGGATACCATCAAGTAATTGGCCCCGACCAGTTTTTTGCAGACAATTGGGATTTCTTAAACTTACCACTACAGCCACCGCGATCGAGTCAAAAATTAGCCGTCGATGGCAATCAATCGATCGCACATTCGATCGTCAATTATTTTAAATAGATCGCACATTAACAAATTACACCTACGACGATCGATCCAAATAATCGCGCTCGATCGCGGCAATCAATCCTGGTAGAGTATATTCAGTTGCTTCGATATCTACCTTCCCCAATAACGAACGACAGTTAGCCGAAGTCTGCGGGCCGATCGAGGCGATCGTCACATTCAATTGCCAGTCAGATGTTAGACTAGTGCCGATCAGTTGGCAAAAGTGTGTGACGGTTTTGGCACTGGCAAAAGTAATAATATCTACTTGTCGATTCTCAAGTGCCGCCAAAATGTCTGGATCGAGCGCCAGCGGACATTGGGATTGATATGCTGGGACTTCGATGACTGTCGCACCTAAGCTAGTAAATTCTTGGACTAGCATTTCGCGTCCGCCAGTTTCTACTCGGGGAAATAAAATCCGTTGGTTGGCGGGAGAAATCGGGAAATTGCTTACCAAAGCATCAGCGATAAAATCGGGCGGAATAAAGTCTGCCGTAATTCCATATTGTTGCAGCGATCGAGCCGTTTTTTGACCGACGACGGCGACTTTGATGCCAGCTAAGGCGCGACTATCTTTCCCCGCATGTTGGAGGCGTCCGAAGAAGGCATCGACGCCATTACTAGAAGTCAGGATCAGCCAATCAAAATCGCTCAATCTGCCAATCTCCAGATCGAGATCCTGCCAGCTCGATGGCGGCACGATTTCTAAGGTCGGCATCTCTAGCACCCGTGCGCCACGCGATCGTAACATTTGACTAAATTCATAATTTTGGCCGCTAGCGCGGGTCACGAGGACAGATTTGCCCGCGATCGCGGCAGATTTGCTCGCATCCCGATTGCCAAAATCTCGGCTCACTGGCGAGGTGGACACTTCACAGTTGAGATACTCGCGCAATCTCACCACTTGTCCGACGATAATTACTGCTGGCGAGAGTTCGCTATCCCCTGTTTCGGTGAGGATCTGACCGAGATCGGAAACCCAGATCTGTTGCTGTGGCGTTCCCGCCCACCGGACGATCGCGATCGGGGTATCGATCGCCCGATCGTGTTTTAATAGCTGTGTGACTACTTCGGGTAATTGCCTAGCTCCCATCAAAATGACGATCGTCGGCATCCGTGCCAAAGCATCCCAATCGAGATCGTCGGGGAGATGAGCGGTAACGACCGCAAATCCGCGACTCAGTACTGGGTCGGTCAGAGGAATCCCCGCCAGCAACGGTGCCACTAGAGCGGTCGATAATCCCGGTACCACTTCAAAGTCACAGTTACTCGCCATCAGCGCATCGATTTCGGCGGTGACTCGTCCAAAAATAAACGGGTCGCCACTTTTGAGCCGCACTACCAGCCGTCCGGTTTGGGCGTGGGCGACCAATAATCGATCGATCTGGGATTGCGGCATACTCGGTTGTCCGCCCCGCTTGCCGACATCGACTAATTCACAAGCCGCTGGGACTAAATCGAGAATGCCACGATCTACCAAAGCATCATAAATTAGCACTTCCGCCTGGGTGAGAAGCTGTTGCGCCCGAATGGTGAGATAAGAGATATCTCCCGGCCCTGCACCCACAATATATACTTTGCTCATCGAAAATCACGTAATTTAACGATCGATCGCCAAGACGCTGTTGTCTGCGACCTTTGAACTTGGAGCGATCTCTCTGGGACTAGACATCGCTCCTGATTTAATCCGGCTACCGAATAGCATCTAGCGATCCCCAAGCGGACAAACCTATCACAGTATCACAAATTGTCGATCGGACTCGCCGATCGAACCAAATTGGTGTAAGAATATAATATGATTCCTCAGCGATCGTCCGGTATTGCCGCAGACATCGATAAGCATTGGGTAACACCAGCTTGCCACCAGCGGCGACCCCGACTGGAGCGGCACCAGGAGACAGCGATGCTCCTCGGGAAAGAGGCTTTGCCAACTGTTGTCGATCGACAACAGTTGGAGTCAGTCACCAGCATTAAGTAGCCTCGCTACCATGCCCAGCAACCACTACCAGGTAATAGCTTTCATTATATATACTTAGTTCTCTAACCCAAACATTAACATTGTGTAGATAAATATATGGTCTTGCCAACAAGTCATAATCTAGACGCTCGATCGGTTTCATAAATAGGAACATAGTGGATGAACAACGGCAAAGTCAGAATTTACGAATTGTCAAAGGAATTGAATTTGGAGAATAAGGATTTATTGGGAATTTGCGAGGGCTTAAATATTGTAGTTAAAAGCCACAGTAGCAGTATCTCAGAATCCGAAGCAGAGCAGATCGTTAAAGCCGCTAACGAAAAATTTCCCGATCGTCATAACAAGCCAGCCCGTCAGATCGCGACTGATAAGGGTGAAGCTCCAGCCGCGCCGAAAAGCGATGTTCCCAAGTCACCAGCACCAAATCCAGCGATGACCGCAGCGAACACTCCACGACCCACCGAACCCAAAGCCCGAATTTTGCAGATCGAACACAAAAGCGACCAGGCTAAGCCATCCTTGATGCCGCAGCCGCCAGTAACGGCACAGCAACCACCATTACGCCCCGCAACCCCCCAAGCTCCCAGTGTCAGCCGTCCCGTCGTGCGACCGACAAGTGCTAGTGAGGGGACTGCACCCGTAGTCCGCCGTGTTGAGTCCACTGCTGAGAGCAGCCCTAACCGAGCCGTTAGAGCGACCACCCCCATCCAGCCACCAGCACCCAAACCGCAACTGTCAGGCCCCCCAGCACGTCCCGGTCTAGCCGATCGATCGGATGAGGTCATCAATGTCGATAGTACTGCTGCACCTGCAAGTCGCGCCGCCGCGCCTAGTAAACCCATCCCTAAATCCCAACTAGTCAAAGAGCCGAGCAGTCGCCCCGCAGTTGGTGCGCCCCAAAGCCCCGGTACTGGCGTAGTCCGCCGCCCGGTTGCCAAATCTGAGAATGCACCACCACCGCTCAATCGTCCGCCGACCCGGATCGTCCAAATCAAGCCTCAAGGTAGCGGCCCCACCCGCCCTGGTGCGCCCAGTAAAGACGGTGCTGCGACTGATAAAGACGATGCGACGCCAGTGTCGAACGACCTCGAACTCAAGCGGCCACCCCTGCGGAAACCAGTAAACAAGGGCAAAGGCTGGAGTAAAGAAGAAGAAGAAATCGAAACTGCTAAATCGAAAGTTCCATCCAAAGGCAAACGGGTCAAAACAGTCGTCATCGATGAGGATGATGAAGATGACTATCTCGACGGTAACGATAACTCCAACGTGACGATCGTCAGCCTGTCGATCGCCAGACCTGCTAAGCAGAAAATCGGCACTGGCGGCGGCATCCGACCCGCAGCCGTTCCGGCTCAGCGCAAAAAGCC
>NZ_JANLWO010000305.1:0-7061 GCF_031364565.1 Chamaesiphon sp. OTE_20_metabat_361 | reverse complement strand
GCCGTCGATAGACCGATCGATTCGTCCGTCGCAGCGTAAATTAATAACTGCGACAGCACCGCGATCGCATGGGCAAGATCTACTCGTCAGTTCTAACTGACTGTTTCACTATTGAGATAATTTCTTCTTAATTTTCTAATTGAGCTATCTTGAGTCGGCGCGTAGTGATGAGGAATGGAACATAGAGGCTGCTGACGCTGAGTAGTGGGGGCTAAAAGCTGAGAACTTTGGCAGAAATCACTAGATCGTGAAATTCACAGCAAAGGTGAAGATGTCTATTATTAATAATTTGCAAGATATTATGGGTGGGGAATTATGGACTGGAGTAACTTTACTTGGTGGTGGTGCATGACATGTTTTGGTTGCACCTACGAAATGATGTATGAAGATGAGCAGATAAATTGCAGTCAACCAGATCTTAATATTAATTAATTGGAAGTTAAAATATGTCAAAAATTGGACTCTTTTTTGGAACCCAGACTGGCAAAACTGAAAGTATTGCTGAGATGATTCGCGATGAATTTGGTGGAGATGCGATCGAGCTACATGACATGGCAAACGTCGATGTTAGTGATTTTGATGGCTATACCCAGATAATTATCGCTTCACCAACCTGGAATATCGGCGAACTGCAAAGTGATTGGGAGGGCTTTTTTCCAGAATTCGATAGTATGGATTTTTATGGTAAAACCATTGCTTATTGTGGGACTGGCGACCAGGTGGGCTACGCCGATAATTTTTTGGATGCAGTAGGAATTTTAGAAGCGAAGATTACCGAGCGCGGTGGTAAAACGATCGGATATTGGTCTATTGATGGTTATGATTTTAGTGAATCTAAAGCAGTCCGAGATGATAAATTTGTTGGTCTGGCAATTGATGAAGATAATCAATCAGACTTGACTGACGAAAGGATTAAAACTTGGGTCACTCAAATCAAAAAAGAGTTTGAGTAAGTCAGATTATTTTCTCACTCAATAGTCAAACATCGGTGGTAAAGTTACCACCATTTTTTTAGAGCTTAATTATGAAGACAGACATGCCGAAATTCATCTGGGTAAGTGCTAGCCCTAGCCTCAAATATTTTCATCGCCGTCTCCTCAATAGTCTCTCTAAAGTAGTCGAGCTGGAATTTTGGGAATACTATCAAACTCCAGATGAGGGTAGTTCGATCGATGGTGGTATTCAGTTATTGCATGGATACTTATCTACTTTAGCTACACCTATTCATCTCATCGGGCATGGGATTGGCGGAGTAATTGCTTTGGGTTATGCCCGGATGTACCCGACCAAAATTGCATCATTAACATTATTGAGTGTCGCCGTTCAACCCGCGATCGATTGGCATTCATATTACTATACTCAATGGCGCTCGCTACCAACTAGTCGAGACTGCATCCTGAGATCGATCGCGAGTAGTTTATTTCCCAATGCTTGCTCGATCCATATTCGCGATCTGATCGGTCGTTTGGAACGAGATTTAGTTGAAGCTCCATCTAGTAATTCACTATTTAGGTTAGATATTCTTGAAGAAGGTAGCGTGACGATGCCATTAATGGTTTGTGGCAGCCAAGACGATCCGGTAATTTCTTCACAAGCTCTATATGGTTGGTGCAATTATCTCAAGCCAGCCGATAAAATTTGGCAATCTGGTACAGGCGGCCACTTTTTTCATCACTTTCAGTCAGAATTAGTCAGCGAGCGAATTAAAGGTTTTTGGCAGCTTAATCAAAGATTAGAATCAGACCGACTTGTAAGTATGAAACTTCTTTAAGCGATGTCTATAATTTGCTCGATCGTAACTTGGAGTATAGTATTCGGTGCTTGTTGGACGTTGACCTGTCATTGGAAAACCGGATTTATTTATGTCCAACAGCTTCATAAAGTTCCTTGCCATAAATGCAAGTATTTTACTAATAATTGTGCGCTCAAATGTGCTGTCAATCCTTACTTAGCTTGTTCGGAGGCAGCGATTGATTGTCGAGATTACCAACATCTATAGAATTTACAGTCTCTGATGAACAGATTAAGGATCGATCGCAAACCAGTCTACTCACTGCAACGGATTGAGGTGGTGAAGAAATTAATCGCCCAACACTGGGATGAAATTTGGGAGATCGTGCAGCAAAGAGCGCAGACTGGCTACCGCTCGAAACAATACTCAAGTCGAACACTAGTCTGCGAGGGCAAAAAAAATAATTGCGAGTAGTTGTCATTTGACTTGTCATCCTATATACTTTGATAGCAGTCGCGATTCTCCAGGGGAACGACTGAAATCACGCGGAGGTTCCCGACCCATGTGTTTGGGTCAGCGATTCGCGATACGTAGGGTTTCCCGTTCGCGCAGCGTCTCCGAAGGAGAGGGTTTAGCGAATCAAGACAAGACAGAGGCTAGGCCAATAAGATGGCTGCTGTCAGTTTAAGGTTGATTTCCCGTCAATTGCGGGGAATACTCCAGAGAGGATATCTTGATGAGGACGATCCCGATCGCTCGTTGGCGAAGCCGCGCCGCGAGGTAATCGACCCAATCCGACTGGTTTTGACGATCGAGCGGCAAAGTTAATAAGAATATTTAGCATTTATAGCAACTATCATTTATTATTTACTAGCGTCATGGGTAGACAGCACCACCAACACCTTCAGCCACTCACAGGGCAATTTCTCGGCTGGGGTGACGATCGCACGCCGCATCGCTATATCAAACTAGCCACGGCGAACGGCGAACGCCGAGTCAAAATTGCCAAAAGTCTGCGCACCCAAATTCAAGGCTGGCAACCAGGCATCTGGTTGACTCTCATAAGCCAAGAGCGAATCTGTAGCACCACTGGCGAACGCAAAATCAAAGCCAAACAGTTGTTTTACTTGCCCACAGCTCCTACGCTCAGTGACTTACCAGCACTGGCACTCGTAGAACCCGTTGCCAAGCCACCCACTACCAAGATTCAAGTGTGTGGGGGTTCGAGTTGTCGGCGACGGGGGAGTGATAATATCTGCCAGTCGATGCAGGCATACCTCGATCGCCACGATCTCACGACCCAAGTCCACATCGAAACAGTTAAATGTCTCCACCAGTGTAAAGCCGCCCCACATGCGATCGTGACCCCTACCGCCACCACATCAGGCAAAACTCACTATCGCCAACTCCAACCCAGCCAAGTACAATTACTTTTAGCCAAACATTTTCCGATCCTTGCCCCGCTGCCCGCAACCGTCGGAACGAGTCTCATCGAGAAAATTCAGGATTATTTACAGCAACATCAGCTAGCATCGCCACTAACCTCTAATTCCTAGAACAACTTTTAGATAACTCATGCAAGATTTAGACCAACCAAAAGCGATCGATGTGCTGCGTTCCATTATGGAATTTGAACTGGCGGGAGTGGTGCGGTATACCCATTATGCACTGATGATTACTGGCCCCAACCGGATTCCGATCGTCGATTTCTTCAAAGCGCAAGCGACCGAATCGCTACTACATGCCCAGCAAGTTGGCGAGATTCTCACTGGCTTAGAGGGTCATCCATCCTTGCAAATTGCCCCGATGGAGGAAACATATAAACATTCTGTCAGAGACATCTTACAAGAGAGTTTAGCCCACGAACGAAATGCCTTGGATATGTACAAGAAGCTTCTCGATATTGTTGAGGATGCTAGTGTGTATCTCGAAGAGTTCGCGCGGACGATGATTGGTAACGAAGAACTGCACAACATCGAAATTAAAAAGATGTTACGCGACTTTAGCTAACCCTAATCCTGGGCGAACCTCACACCCCAAAACTGCCAACACCTAACAATCATCGAGATTAAACCCGTTGGCGTAGCCTCTGCCTTGTCTTGACGCGCTCGACCTGGAGGGAACCTCCGTGATGCGCGCGTCGCTGTCTTGATTCGCTAAACCCTCTCCTTCGGAGACGCTGCGCGAACGGCAAAGCCTACGTATCGCGAATCGCTGACCCAAAGCCATGGGTCAGAGCGGCTCGCGCTCGTCGGGTTCCCCGACGGTTTAGCGAGACAAGACAAACCTCCGCGTGATTTCAGTCGCTCCCCTGGAGAATCGCGACATTCCCTTGGGGATGATTTCGCGTAGATTGTGATGTGCAAAATACTCAAAACTGAAATGGATCGCTCGATCGTTCACTACTACTTAATTATCTCAAGATTAAATATGTCTAACCGACCATTGAACTGGCTGTCAATTACTGCTGGTAGCCTATTTGCAACACTGTTGCTCATCACTGGTGCCCAAGCCGCCGAAGCTGGATTATCTACATCTAATTCGCCCAATTCAACACTGCTGGCTCACCACACTCTCAGCCACAGATCCACCGAATTAATCGCGCTCAGGAAGAAAAAACGTTCCAAACTAAAAATCAAGCGCAAAGCCAAACTAACGGCAATCGCCGCACCTACAGCTACCTCGCCTACAGATCTTGCCCAAGCAACTCCGCCGCCAGCACCGACAGAATTAGCTCCACCACCAGCCACGCCGCCAGCAGCCGAGCCGACTCCCACTCCTAACGCCCCGAAAGTAGAAACCCCAGCACCAAATCAATTTTCGCTCAATACCAAACTAGAAGGACAAGTGATTTTTGGTGGAGCCGGGGTTTTTAGTGGTGATTTCGAGCGGAATGCCGCTTTTGGACATCGGACTCGCCTCGAATTAATCACTGATATCAATGGTGGTACTCTGACTACCCGACTCCAAGCAGTTGGATTAGGATTGTCCAATCAGCGCGATACAGAGGCTAATCCTGGTGCGTTTACTACCAATGAAGGTAACTTATCTTATACAGACGGTACTACTGGTAGTAGCATTGGCATCGATACGCTCAAATATGAATTTGCGCTCACGCCGCAAACACAGGTAGTAATTGCCGCAAATGCTGGTGCATCGGATGACTTTACCGATACCATCAATCCTTATTTTGACGGTGATGGCGCGAGTGGCTCGATTTCGGCATTTGGTAATCGTCCCTCAATTTACTATACAGTTGGTGGCGTAGGAGTGGGCATTCGCCATAAGTTCAGCGACAGTACCGAACTGAGCTTAGGTTATTTAGCCAATGATGGTCAGACTCCAGCCCCTGGTAGTGGCTTATTTGGTGGTGGGTATGGTGCCATCGCACAGCTCACCTTCAAGACTGGAGAAAATTCTAAAGTTGGGGTAACTTATACTCGGACTATGAATGCTGAGTTTGGCACGGGAAGTAATAATGCTAATGTTAATGCTAGCGGTTTGAGTGGCATGAGCAATAACTTTGGACTACAAGGTTCGTTTCAATTAAGTCCCGAATTTGCCCTCGGTGGTTGGGCTGGGTATACCCAAAATCAAGCCGCAGGTGGCGACAGACAAATCTGGAACTGGGCAATCACGGCAGCAGCACCAGATTTGGGTGGTAAAGGAAATCTCGCTGGGTTCCTCATCGGACAAGAGCCACGAGTGGCTTCTTCAAGTGATGGGACAACAGATACTAAAGCTGGACTGCATATTGAGGGATTTTATCAGTTTAAAGTTAGCGATAGCCTCAGCATTACGCCCGGACTTATCTATCTCACAGCACCCAATCAAGAGGACGGTCGCGGTAGTGCGCTAATTGGGGCATTGCGAACTACATTTACTTTCTAATGGCTGTAGTTTAGGCGCTCGATCGAGATTGCGATCGAGATCGTTGCCGCGCCACGATCTCTATGCTAGAAGTACACCTAGCTACTAAAAAGCGATCTCGATCGAGCCGACCTTCGATCGAGATCGCTTCTGTAACTAAAACTATCAATCCCTGGCGATCGCCAGTCGTCATACATTACTAAAAGTACAGAGCATTTACAAGCTATTTGCTCGATCGTATTTCTCAATAGTTTGAGGGAACACTAAGATTAATTACCAAAATCGCGCTCCCATTATTTCTCTCGATCTTTATGCGAACAGCCTTATCTCTATCGATAATTTCGGCTACTGCAATTATGTTCTTTAGTCGTAGGTTATTATGTTACCTACGACATTTTCAAGACGTTGGCTACAGTACGAGATTATTCAAAGATTGGATGTTAACAAATGGGATCTACGACAAAAAAGGGAGTTTAATCGCAACCATAGCAGCATTAGTTATCGAAATTACTAAAGAAAGCAGAACTAATTCTTTAATAATTTGCATCATTGCGGGGATAGCTCTAGTCGGATTGAGTTTATGGGAACCCGATCCCACCAAAGTTGGCTATCCGATCTTACAGCCAACAACACAGGCAAAGAAAATTTATAATTTGGCGCTGACTTTATACTCTGTCGCTTTGATAAGTGGTTTTATACTAGTGCGGATAATTACTGTACAGTACCATATATCAGCTTACTGGATACTTGTGATTGTGGGAATTCAATCTTCACCCCTATGGATGATTCTGGCTAAAATCCTTACTCGTTAAAGCTATCTTTAGGTTGGGTTAAGAGGAGCGAAACCCAACCTACCAAATTATTTTCTAACTTTCAACTTTCAACTTTTTAAGCGGCTTTCTCCCAATCTTGGGAATTAGATTGGAGCGTGCCATTAGACAGTTGTTTTTTACCCTCTTGATGGATTTCTGATTTTCTTAACTTATCACCGATCGAGAGTGCCATGGATACTGCCAATGTTTCCGATTTAAGTCGGGCATATTGTCCCATCGGTTGATATTCTGGGACTAAATTATGGAGTACAGCTACACACTCATTAACTTTGCAATCGGCGGCGGCAGCCAGCAGGATCGTCAGTTGCGGGGAAATCTCTGTCCAAGCTAATCGTGCCTCCCGAGCGCAAAAAATCTTCCCATGTTCGGTGGGTAATGCGGCATCGCAATCGATCAGTAGCTCCTCATAGATTTTCTCACCCGGACGCAAGCCAGTAATCTCGATTTTGACATCTCGGTCGGGTTCGAGTCCTGCTAAGCGAATCATCTGAACTGCCAGATCGTAGATTTTAATCGGTGCGCCCATATCCAGCAGGAATACTTCGCCACCTCTAGCCATTGCCCCGGCTTGAATCACCAGAGTTGCCGCTTCGGGGATCGTCATGAAGTAGCGGGTAATATCGGCA
>NZ_JANLWO010000295.1:0-6312 GCF_031364565.1 Chamaesiphon sp. OTE_20_metabat_361 | reverse complement strand
CCACCGTGGCGAACCAAAATCAAAGTCACACCTACTACACAATAAGATGACTGTATCAAATAATGTACCTGCTAGTTTGTATTTGATTTGACAGGAGACGGGAGATGGGAGTTGGGAGTTGGGAGTTGGGAGTTGGGAGTTGGGGAGTTGGGGAGTTGGGGAGACGTAAGCGTCCGAATATTGCTACTTCTGACCTCTCACCCTTTCCCCTTTCCCCTTTCCCCTCTTACCTCTTACCTCTTCCCTTTTACCTTTTACCTCTTACCTCTTACCTCTTCCCTTTCCCCTTTCCCCTTTCCCCTTTTACCCTCTACCCCCCATACTGCCCAGTCAACTTATTGAGTTGCTGTACTAGTAAACTCAAGAACAGTCCTACGTCGGTAACGACGCCAATTGACTCGATCGAGCCGCGATCGCTTAGTTTGGTCACAACGGCGGGATTGATGTCGATACAGACCATTTTTACCCCCGCTGGGGTCATATTTCCGACCCCGATCGAGTGGAGCATACTCGATAGCATCAAAATCAGGTCGGAGCCTTCAATCAGGCGGGCGTAGTCGGCTTGGGCGGCGACGAGATCCATCTGGGTATCGGGTAAGGGGCCATCGTCCCGAATCGAGCCAGCGAGGGAAAAGGGGACGTTGTGTTTGACGCATTCGTACATCACGCCGCTTTGGAGGACGCCTTGCTCGACGGCGTTGGCAATGCTGCCACAGCGACGGATAGTATTGATTGCTTTGAGGTGGTGGCGATGTCCGCCATGTACGGAGATCCCGCGCTGCATATCGACACCTAATGAGGTGCCCATCAGGGATTGCTCGATATCGTGGACGGCGATCGCATTACCGCCGAGGAGGGCGTGAACGTAGCCTTCGCGGATGAGTTGGTTGAGGTGCTTACTGCCCCCAGTATGGATTACAACTGGCCCCGCGACGACGGCAACTTTGCCCCCGCGATCGCGGATTTGGCGTAAGTCCCAGGCAATTTGTTCGACGACTAATTCGACGCGGCGTTCGCTCGATACCCCCGCGCCCATGAAGCTAAATTCTTCGGTGGCGACTTTCTTAATAGTGGTGGTATTGCGTTTGGTGCGAATTCCTTCACTCCCGACTACTACCGATTCGCCCACTTGGAGATCGCGGAGCAGCTTACACTTGGCGATCGCGCCTGTATCTGTCTGTGTGACGGCGATCGCGCCATCCATCCGTTGTCCCTGTACCTTAATCCACTCGCCAGCAACCGCGATTTCCGTCGGGTAGATCGTAGTGGCATAGAAGTCATCAGCCGCTACTCCAGCCTGAGTTACGGGGGCGAGTGTGGCATCGATTGTCTGCTCGGAGGCACTTACCGCACCGAGATCGATCAGTTGCCCCATAATATCCGCCATCACCACCAGATCGGGAGCCGAAACCTTGACTTCTGCTGCTGAAGTGTCCAGTCGCTGTGCGCCGAGACTAAAATTCACCACCTGGAAACTCCCACCACCAGCGACGATCGTATCGAGGACGCGATTTACCAAGCCAGAATCGAGCAAATGTCCTTCCAGATGGATCGTCCGGCTTTGAATCTTCGATGCTTGGGGCGACTCATGGTGAGTTTCAGTCACTCTGAGCGTCAAGCATTTAGCCGCGCCACCTGCTTTGAGGAATTCTGTCAGGGGTGTCTCGACGACCGTAAAGCCGCGCTCTTGAAGCGTCTGCTTGAGACGATCGCTGGCTTTATTTACCACGATGACTCGATCGATATTCACCGAATTACAGGCAAAATTGACGGCATCGGCTTCCTCGATCGCGATCCGTTTTTCAGCCGGGACGCGTAACTCGATCAGCCGATTGGAATAGGTGTCAAAAGCGGCGGGGTAGTACAACAAATAGCCATCTACCAATGGACAGAAACAGGTGTCCAAATGATAAAACCGCCGATCTACCAGCCGGAGGGAGAGGACTTCGACATCCAACCACTGCGCTAAATAAGCATGAGAGTCTAGCTCCGATCGAAAGCCATAACCCGCCCACAGCCACTGTCCGCCGCGATCGAGTAGGGCATCTCCCGCCCCCTCAAATGGCAAACTTTTGGGTAAGGTGTGGACTTTGTAGCCCTGACTTTCAAACCACTGCTGAAAATAAGGTTCCTCGCCCTGGCGTTCGGGATGGAAAAAGCGACTCAGGACGACGGTATCACCCAAAATTAACCCAGCATTGGCAGTAAATACCATATCAGGCCATCCCGGCTGCGGTTCGACTAGATCGATTTGAGCGTAGTTTTTGAGAACTTGGTATAACTTTTCCCATTGGATTTCGGCTTGTTCCCGCGATGAGCGGTGAATATTGCCTTCCATCCACGGATTGATTACATAGTCAACATCGTAATGATGGGGCGCACACATCAAAATTCGTACGGGATTAGTCATGGGGAGAGAGGGTAGATGGTAGGGGATAGCGATTCGCGTAACTCCTGACGGAGAGGCTACGTCAACGTCGGGTTCCCCGACGGTTTGCGAAAAGTGAAGCACCTTTTCAAGACAGCGGCGTTTTTAGATCTAGGGTTCCCCCCGCATAAAACGCCGCCGAATAAGAAAACGACAAGACAGCGATCGAGACAGATGGTAAGATGTTAGTACAGGATCGCTACCATTCGATGTGCATCAATTGTAACAATTGTGTTCTAGCATCGCAAAATCCTTCAAATATAATATGTACCCAAAGATAGATAGCAAAGCTCGGTTTTTAATCAAAGCTGTGTCGATCGGTAGATGTCAATAGAGCTATATCCAGAGAATAATGCTACTATAAGAAGTATGGCTTGTCGGTAAACCTTGTAATCCTCAACCCTACAGGAGCATCAAATTATGGTTACGCTAGAGCGATATTGTCTGAGTGAGTTTCAAGATGAAGTTCGGGCATTAGTTGCGCGTGGATCGGTCGATCGGCAACAGCGAATCTCCGAACTCAAACGGTTTTTCGGCGATCGGCAATGGCAAGATGTCGAACACATCTTGAATACATATGACTATGTGTTGCGCGGTCGAATTATCGATCTTGTTGGGGCAGAATGTTGGGAAAATGACTGAGCGCCAGTCACAGAGATAACTCGGGCGATAGTCGAGAGCCAACTGCTGACGCTGCAACCGATGGCCGTGCTGAAGTTCGGTGATGTAGTTTGACGATTTTTAAGAACATTAGCAATCTTTTTCTTTCGGTCTGGGTTTATCGAAATTAGCTGCGCCAACGAGATAGGAAATAGCATAAGGACTATCTACCTTCGTAGATGCCTTAGCAATTTCCAACCCGATCGTATTGCCATCTACGTCATAATCTATTACCAGTCCAGGGGCGATTTGAGCCGTTTCTTCAACGGTCATTTCGACAAATGTAATCTGTAAAATATCCTTGTCTGGGTCATAAATAACTTTCACGATCGGGTATGTCCTTTGTCGCAATGATGATGAACGAGGGGTGTCGGGAGGGTAAGTGAGACGGGATTTAGTAGCACATCGCGCAATTTACTCTCTTCATCCTATTCATAGGTGAGATAGCAAAATGTATCACTAATAACAAAATCCCATAATTGATTTTGCTGGCTAAAAAATCGATTTAAATCTGTGTCGAGCTGGAGAGATATACTAAACGTAAATATCTTGAGCCATCGATTTATGCTTAAGCCTGAAGGCATGTCCTCCTATCCTCAACTATCGCATTCTACCATTCGACCGATCGGCGTGTATGCCCTCTCAGGACTGTCAGTAGCTGGAGAACATCTCCTCGCAGTGGACACGGTGCGGGGCTATCTGGTAAGTATCGATCCACAGACTAACAATACGACTATTCTCAATCCGCGTCAGGTTTCAGAGTGGATTGGGGTGACTGGATTGACGATCTGGGAAGATACGTTGTGGTTTGCCAAAGGTCAAGAAGTCATGTGGTGCAACCGCCAAACCCTGACACCAACTACATTTACGCGGTTGCCCTATCCAGTTACTGGCGTGGCAATCTGCGACTCGCTAGTGTATGTCAGTTGCCAGAAATCTGGCTATATTCACATTTTCGATCGCACCACTGGCGAGTTGCAGGGCAAGATCCCGCAACCCGGCGTTGGTTGTGAAACCCTCAGCATTCACCAAGATGCACTGTGGGTATGCGATCGAGCCGAGCAGACCGTCTATTGTTTAGACCGTGCTACCGGAGCGATTCAATTTAGCGCCCTCACCCCATTTAGCTCCCCGACAGGCATCGCCTTTTATCCAGCCGCCGGAGCCGAGCCAACTTGCTATGTCGTTTACGCCGATGAAGAACCCTATATTCGCGACGACCCCAACGCCAAATCGCCGTATCAACTGACATTTCGCGATCGCACCTTCATCCACCCTCTCTATCTTCACCACAATCCGAGCGCCCACTATACCCTCTCTAATGGCTTCGCGATCGAACTATCCTACGTCGAAGAACTCCTTCCCCTCGAAGCCATCACCCTCAACCAAGTCGAGTGGCGAATTGCCCTCCCCTCGAATACCCTGCGCCAACGCGTGCGCCATATCGAAGCCATCGGCTGTGAATATACGATCGAAGAGCAAGCGGGACAAAAAGTCGCCGTATTTAAATTCGATAGACTCGATCCCAACCAAGGGGGACTACATGGCTGGAAAGCAATTATCGAAATGTACGGACTCAAATATTCCCTCGCTCCTGACGACATCGAGGACAACCACACCCTCCCACCCGAGCTAGCCCAATATTTAGTCGATGACGACGATCTGGCGATGGATACCGACACGATGATCCAAGCCGCCCAAGAAGCCGCCGGAACCGAGACAAACGTCCTGCGGAAGATGCTCAAAATCCGTAACTATGTCTACGATAGACTCTCCTACGGCATCCAACCCCGGATCGATACCCCCGATGTCGCCCTCGCACGCGGCGTTGGCTCCTGTGGCGAATACGTTGGCGTCTTACTCGCCCTCGCCCGCCTCAATGGCATTGCCTGTAGGACGATCGGACGGTATAAATGTCCTGCCTATCCCGATCGAGTCTACCAGCCCCTTCAGCCCGATTTTAACCATGTCTGGTTGGAGTTTTACGTGCCCGGTATCGGCTGGCTGCCAATGGAATCCAATATGGACGACACGATCGAACGGGGGCCATATCCCCAGCGGTTTTTCATGGGTTTAGCCTGGTATCACACCGAAATCGGCAAAGGGATCTCATTTGAAAAAATGAAGGCTGCTGACAAGCCAGAGCATCTCTCGATGGGCGATCTCGCTATCAACCACATTCGGTTTCGTATTTTGGAAGAACTGATTCCTAGCGATCTCAGTGCCGAATAATTTTGGGCGAGCTGGCGATCGAGATTATCTTTAATGTTCGATCGTCAATAAGATATTAGTACAGTAAATCGACTTGACGATCGAGTAAAATATTGCAGAAGAGAGTTAGATTCAACCAACCCAATACTAAGCAAGTCAAATTATTTTGAGGTTTAAAGATGGTTGCTGCAAGAGAAAGTTTGCCACGATTCACGCCTGAAGAGTATTTTGCCTGGGAGGAACAACAACTGTGTCGCCATGAATATATTAATGGCGAAGTTTATACGATGAGTGGTGGAACGATCGACCACAGTGATATTGCGGGAAATTTATTAATTTTACTGAAAACTCATTTGCGAGGCAGTGGTTGTAAGACGCTGAATTCCGATGCTAGGGTGAATATTGTCGAATCAAATGATTATGTCTATCCCGACATTAGTGTTACTTGTAACGATCGAGACAAGACAACCACTCAATACATTACTTATCCCTGCTTAATCATTGAGGTTTTATCTCCCAGCACAGAAGCTTATGACCGAGGTAATAAATTCAGGATGTATCGGCAAAATCCCAGCTTACAAGAATATGTATTAGTTGATGCAGATGCAGTAGCGATCGAAATGTTTCGGAAGAGTGATGGAGATAGCTGGCAAATTATCAACTACCAAGCAGGGGGTTTAGTTGAGTTGAAATCTATCAATCTGACTTTCTCGATCGAGGATGCCTATGAGGGAGTTATTTTCGAGTAGAGATTGTAGGTTGGGTTGAGAATTGTAGGCGTAGCCTCTCAGCTAGGAGGCAAACAAATACCACAAAATAAACACCCTAAATATGTTGGGTTTCATTCTTCAACCTAACCTACCACTACTCTTTCGCCGTTAGGCTTTGTTTCATACATGATGCCATCTCTCATCATCCCATAAGTGGAAATGCCACGAGCGTGTAAGTCTTTAACCGCTGCGCTGGTTGCTTGTTTGGCTAGAGCGGAGATCTCTTCATCAGTCATGTCAAAG
>NZ_JANLWO010000284.1:0-20147 GCF_031364565.1 Chamaesiphon sp. OTE_20_metabat_361 | reverse complement strand
GGGGAAACAAGCGACGTTTGCGGGGGAAGCTTCCCCCGCAAAGCTCGCGCCCCTGTTCCCGCACTTTTCGCTTCGCGGACTGAAGAATTTCCTAGTCCGCGAAGGCGGACTTTGCATCATGAGGAGTGGTTTTAACCACTTTGTGTATAAGTAGTTTTCCCTACTTTGCCCCGACTGGAGCGGGGATCATCTGCTGCATAAATAACATCGCCTTCTCGACCAACTCTGGCCCCGCTTTTTCTGGCGATCCGGTATCAAATGGCGGAGCGGGATTGTACTCTAGCAATAGTTGGGTAATCTTGGCGATTTCTTCGCCAAAAAGGATGCTAGTGAGCGTCAGACCAAAATCAATCCCTGCGGTTACGCCGCCACCAGTAATCCGATTGCGATCGACTACGACTCTTCCATTACCTGCTTCTACACCCAATTTGGTAAGTTGCTCGCGTCCTGCCCAGTGGATCGCCGCGCGATAACCTTCCAGCAGTCCGGCCTTAGCTAAAAACACCGAACCGCCACAAACAGAAGTCACGTACTTGGCGGTGCCACCTTGTTTGCGGAGAAATGCCAATAGCTCTGGGTCGTCTTCTACTGCCGCCTGTCCGATCCCGCCACCAATGCAGATAATATCCAAGTGGGGGCAATTGTCAAAGGTGGTATCTGGTAAAACCACCATCCCGTCGTCGGTTGTAATGGGGTCGAGCGTTTTCCAGATCCGATAAGTCTCGATCCCAGGTAGCGGACTTAAAACCTGCTGTGGCCCGATAATATCGAGAGCTGTCATGCCGGGATAAAAGATCAAACCAAGAGTGTACTTTGAGTCAGTCATAAATCGATTTCCTAGTGATGAGAGTAATAAAGCTGATGTGTCTATAATAAAAGTGGAAACCTGCCCGCGCATAGTCCTCGATCGGGTACTCTTTTGACACTATGGTTGCCTCCTTACAGCCTTTGTTTACGGCGATCGATTCGGTGAAAGACGAACGAAATTTAAAAGCAGATGTCACGTCAAAACTAGGCGAACACTTTGCAGCTAATCGATCGGGTGTTTTTTTCTTCGACCAAATTTCACAGTTAAACCCTAACCTTCAGAAAATTCTCAAGGTTGCCCTATCGATCGAACGTAATCCCGTTGCCCGTTATCTCACAGAGCGTCACGCACCCGTACATGAAGGCTTGGTGACATCCCCCAAGGTTTGGAAGATGATTTGTCCGCGTCCCGACCATTGGCACGTAATGGCTGGGCCGATCGTCGTTCGGGGTCAACTGGTAGGTATGGTCGGTTGCACTCGCGATAAGTCGATGCCTGCTTTCGACACCCAAAATCTCGCCGATTTGAGTGGGATTTGTTTGCACTTATCGGTCTGGGCAGCGACAACGCGTTCGCCTAGTGTTTCTGCCGGAAAATCGTCATCCCCATCTGGCAAAAATCAGCTATTGACCGCGCGTGAATTGCAAATTGTCGAACTAGTTGCTTTGGGGCGCACGAATGCCGAAATTGGCACTGAGCTGTGGATTACTGAAAATTCCGTTAAACAGGCTCTCAAGCGCATGTTTCGGAAGCTGGAAGTCTCCTCTCGTGCTGAAATGGTGGCACAGCTCTCTGCTGGTTAGCTATATATCTGGATTGGAATGGCGAACGCGACCCCCTGACAAGACTCTGAGATCGTGGTATCAACAGAAGTAGAGCGCAATGCTTACCGATAATCCGATCGCGTAGCGTTGGCTCTGTCAAATCGCTGCCCGAATTGCGGGAAACAAGAACGTGCCTTTTTACCATCACAAAAAAACGCCTGCATCGAACGCTTTAACCGATCTGATTCGCGCCGTAATTCGGATGAACGCAACGGTGCAAAAATCTGGCACACGCCTAATGAAAGGTACGGGCATCACCAATGCTCGATGGCAAACACTCAGCGATCTATTCGCACTGGAAAAGCCAGTCACTGTCAGCGAATTAGCGCGGTATATGGGCTTAACGCGGCAAGCCGTCCAACGACTCGCTGACGACATGGCTAGGGATGGTCTGGTTGAGTTCGTCAAAAATCCTGGGGATGCCCGCGCGATGCACTTGCTGCTCACGGACGCAGGTAGATCGACATATCACGATGCGTTAGAGCGCGAATGGCAATCGACAAATGCGATCGCCCAAGACTTTGACGAACAACAGATCGCGCGTGCTGTAACGCTTCTAGAAGCAATTACTCAGAGAATGCAAATTGACGATTGACAATATGCTGTCAATCAGTTAGGATGCGAGTATTGACAATATGCTGTCAATACTATTCGTAAGCAACCCATCAACCTAATGTCACATCCAACCGCCGCCGAACAGTTCGATCCGAGTAACCCGCAATTTACCGCCGATCGATTCGCGCTGATGGCGCAGATGCGTGAGGAAGCTCCCGTGACATTCCTACCCGCACTGCATGTTTACGCCGTGACGCGGTGGCAAGAAGTTCACGACGTTTTAGGCGATGCCGCGACCTTCGCCTCGTCCGAGGCTTTTAGCGCGGGACTACATATCGCACCTGAAGCTAGTGCAATTTATTCACTTTCATCGCCACTGTTTGCTTACAACCCGATTAACGTAGACAAGCCGCTCCATAGCCGCTTACGCGACCCGTTGATGGCGGCGTTCACGCCCAAGCGCACTCAGGCAATCGCTCCGACTGTGATTGCCGATGTTGAAGATATGCTCGATGCGATCGAGACTTCCGGCACTCAAACCGACCTGCTCCAGACCTTGTGCAAACCGTTACCCCTGAAAACGATCTGCCGTTTACTGGGTGTGCCCCTGGCAGATGCTGCGAAGTTGAGTGGCTGGTCGGATGCGCTGATTGCTTTCCAGACACCAGGCTTACCTGTCGAGGTGCAAGTTGCCGCAGCTCAAGGTTTGCGGGAGTTGGATAACTACATGCGCGAAAAGATTGCTCAAAAAGCCATAACGCCAGATGAGGGTTTGATTTCCGCGTTGGTCGCGGGTCGCGCTGCTGGGGAAAACGATTTGTCAGAAGATGAATTAGTCGCGGACGTTGCTGTCGTTTTCTTTGCCGGACACGAAACCACGATTAATACGATCGCTAATGCTTTACGTTCGCTGTTGGAGCGGCGTGAATATTGGGATGCGATCGCCGCAGGTACTATGGATACCGACAATCTCGTTGATGAACTCTTGCGCCACGATACATCGGTGATGGGCTTATACCGACGTGCCACTGTGGATACCGTTGTCGGCGGTGTGCCCATTCCCCAGGGTGCGATCGTCTGGGTATCTTATGGTGCGGCAAACCGCGATCCCGCTCTATTTAACGAGCCGGAAAAACTCCAATGTCCGCGTGGGAACGCCCGCCAGCATTTGACGTTCGGCTACGGTGCTCACTATTGCATCGGGCCGTTACTCGCTCGTCTGCAATTGCGTGAGGCAGTCACCCGCGTTGCAAAGCGTTTTCCAGCGATGCGGCTCGTACCAGGTGCGATTGTGCCAGAAATCCCCCATCATGGCTTGCTCGCTCCGCTTGCGCTTCCGGTATTGCTGAAATAGAAAAATAATCAATTAATAGTTGCGATCGAACGATGCGAATACCGCTCGAAGCTTGCGCGCCGCCTTAGCGGCGGTCGCTAAATCATACCCCAAGCCAGCAATGCCCATGTTTCTGATGGTGCCGTTGGCGTAGCCTCTCGGAACGAGAATCGTCAGGTTCAATTGCAGCCCTCGGTGCATATCAGTAAAGAAATAGCAGTTCATTTAAAGGAGTTTTGTGCCAACAGGAACAGGTCGATCGGGCACACACAGCGCGACTTCTCCGCTCTCGTTACAAAACCCAGTAACCAGACACTCAGACATGAAGGAACCGATCTGCTTTTTGGGAAAGTTGACCACAGCAACTACCAACTTGTCGATCGGCTCTTGAGGTTGATAAAGGTTTGTTATTTGTGCTGAGGACTTTTTGATTCCGATCTCCTCGCCGAAGTCAATCAGCAACTTGTAGGCAGGTTTGCGGGCTTCAGGAAATGGCTCGGCATTTATAACGCGACCAACGCGAAGCTCAACCTTAGTAAACTCATCCCAATCGATCTCGTCCAATGAGCATTACTCCTTATTTTCTAAGTTAACTATTTACTATTCTGACATTTATAAAGGATTAATAATCACAGGAGATGTAGCATGACTAGTTTGCTAACCGAAATAAAGCCACCCGTTCTGTTTTACCCAAATTTTCTCAACTCTTTAGATAACCTCGATTGGTTTCAAAAGTCTCAGCAACTGGCATGGACGCGGGGCGAAATCAACATGTATGGCAAATTAATTCCCGTACCGCGTGAGGAATCCCTCTTTGGCGACGACCTGCATTACGCATATCGCGGTACCCAAATTAAGGCGGCTCCCTGGCCGGAATTCCTGCTAGAAGCCCGCGATCGCATTCACGCATTGAGCGGATTTAAGTTCAATTTTGCCGTCGGTAATCGCTATCTCACAGGCAAAGACTCGATCGGCTGGCACTCCGATGACTTCCCGCAAATCGGTAAACGACCTGCGATCGCCTCTTTAAGCTTGGGTAGCACTCGCAAATTTAAGCTGCGGCACAAGGAGAGCGGGCAAACCGCTGACTACCAGCTAGAGAATGGGTCTTTGTTAATCATGCTCCCTGGCTGTCAAGAAGACTGGGTTCACGCGGTACCAAAAACCGCTCGTCCGGTTGGCGAACGCATCAACTGGACGTTTAGACCTCATGTGGATGCGACTGGATCATAGCGATCGAAATACAAACAAAACTAAACAAAGGAGAGCAATCATGATTTTAGTAACAGGAGCCACCGGACAGTTAGGGACAGCAGTAATCAACCATCTACTGAAAAAGACATCTGCAAACCAAGTTACCGCACTCGTGCGCGACGAAAGTAAAGCATCTGCCTTAAAGGAAAAAGGTGTAAACATCTGCGTCGGTAACTACGACGATCCAGCTTCGCTTGACAATGCAATGCAGGGGATCGAAATAGTATTACTTATCGCTGGAACGGATGAAGAAAATCGCCTGCGGCAACACCAAAATGTCGTAGATGCCGCTAAAAATGCTGGGGTTCAATGTATCGCCTACACCAGTCGGAATTTGAAAGATCCCAACACTTTAGTAAACAAGTTGATGAAGGGTCATTTTCAGACGGAAGATTGCATCAAAGCGAGTGGGTTGAACTATATTCTATTTCGCAATGTCTTGTATATGGATACAATTCCACAGTTCGTGGGGGCAAAAGTTTTTGATACGGGGATTAATTTACCAACCGATCGCGGACGAGTTGCTTTTGCCCTGAGAAGCGAAATGGGAGAAGCGATTGCAAATGTATTGTTAGAAGGCGATCGCAGTAACCGCATCTACCAACTTACAAGCAGCGAATCATATTCTTTTGAAGATGTTGCAGCTACCCTGTCTGATTTATCAGGTAAGAAGGTCGATTATATATCTATTGAAAAATCGGTATTTGAGTCGCAAATGAAAGAGCGTGGCGTACCGGAAATTATGGTGCAGCGGGTCGTAGGTTTTCTCACAGACATCAAAAACGGTCAGGAAGCAAAGGTCAGCCCCGACCTGGAAAATCTACTGGGTCGATCGCCTGCCGAGCTTCAAGAGGGGTTGAAAGTTCTTTTCAATTTATAGAACCCATTTAGGGTCTTTGGGAGCGATCTTCAGTTAGAAACGGCTATGTTACATCTCCCTTAAAGGAATCGATCGATCGTAATTCTGTCTAACGCCCCCGTTCACCCGCCGCCAGTAAATTTTCGGACTTAACGAAGAAAATCAATACGGTCGGTGTGCAACGGGCTTGTTAGACAGTCGGTATCCTGTCATATTCTTCTGGCTCCACATCGGGAACTTTTGCTAAGATTGCTTCATACTTTGCCCGATTACCTCTTCCAGCCCTATCTTTGAGGTAATTCTCGGTCATCAAAGCTGAGAGCTTTTCGGCAATCGCAGTAGATATAAACTGATCGATAGAAATCCCATCACGACCAGCAAGATCGGATAGACTTTTGTGTAATGAGTCAGGAATCTGAACTCGAACAATACTCATGGCAACTTTCCTATCAGGCGCAAAAACTCTGAAGGCTCAAGTAGCTTCAAGCCAAACTGCTCAATACCTGCAAAGTCACGGGTGTTATATGTAATTATACTCTCACATCCTGCTTTAACTGCAAGCTCCAGTACCATCTCATCTTTTGGATCGCGCAAGAATGGTCGCCACAGAAAGAAAATTTCATGAGGTACTCCCACTGCACAGTAGAAATCGATTAGGTCATCGACTTCATCACGATTTAGATAGAGATTTGGTAGCTCCCGTAGCAAAACCTCCGTATATTCCAGTACAAGAGGTACTGACAAGTGTATGTCAAATTGTTCTGTATCAATGAGTGACAGCAACTGAAATGCACTACCACGTCTAGACCTCAACCCAGCAACAATGACATTAGTATCAATGACGAGGTATTGGCATTTGGAACTGGAAGACTATTATTTGTACCTCTCAACTCTATCATCAGAATCGATCGACCATTTATTGCAATTCCTCAAATCGCGATCGATTACCGAAATCGATCGACATCAGGTTTTGGCAACATCAGTATTGCTTACGCAATTATTTGTGGCCTAAAGACTAGTTTCGCCACTTATTCTAGCGTCGTTTCTGCCACATGATATTTTCAACAATGATTGGGTAGTCAGCCGACCCTTGCCATTTTGCATCCAATCCAAACCGTCGAAGCTCTACAACAATCCTGTTGGCAACTCTTGTAAGATCTGTTTCCTCTTCCTCAATGCACCCATAGGCGAGCAGCAGTTGCCCAGTTTTAATTGCTCGTTCAGTGAATTGCAAGTGGTAGAAGACATATCCTTCAATCGATTGATGCTTTTCTTCCTGCTCAACCTCATCCCAGATTTCGGTAAATCCACAGTTGTTACAGCAACTGAAGTTTTGTCGAGCTACAATACCTTGGCAGTTAAGAGATGCAAATGCTTTGTCTAAGCGATCGCAGTCTGTTAGGGATCCCCAAGTACCCTGCTCGGCTCGATATTTAACCAGTGAATCAGCAACGACGCGGTTAATTTCTGTACGTAGATTACTGCGTTCGAGTGTTTCTAGCGCATAGTGTGAAGCACTTTCAATAATTTCGTGGACTGAATCGAAGCCTTCCCGAATCCGCAAATCAATGAAAGCACGCATGTCTTCAGGTATTTTATCCATCGTGAAATCTCAAGCAGTCTAACTATTTATTAGGCGGAAACTTTTCGCCTATTCCCTGAAAATGGGGATGATATCCGGAAAAAGATCGGTGCAAACTCTGATGACTCGTCCAAACTTTCCGAATATCGCTCCATAATAGCGCGATCTCCAGAAAGTTTCCGGATATCACCCCAAATTTTGCACGATCGCTATCTGATTGAAACCAGAATCATACTCACCATCAAAATACCAACTAAATGATAGGAACCACTGATTGCTCCGTAAAGGAGTGGTCGGGGAATATTCGGGTTAATGGCGATATCGACGGTATTGGCAACTAAATAACCAAATCCCACAACTATCGCAAACACCAGTGCATCTTGATAAGACTCTACGTTCAGAGCATTCATCAAAATCGCACTAGTAAGTGTAACTATTAGGGTACAGATTGCTGGCCCTACAATGAAAATAGGAGTCAAACTTTGTTGTGGCTCATTCTCTTTCCCCAATGAAATCGTATACTGTTTTTTGAACAGAACCGTATACCAAACAACAGCAAGCAAAAAGTAGACAACAAAAGCAAATAGCACTCCAAACCAATTTAAAGCTGAAATTGCATTAATCATCATTCGATATTTCCTGTACTTTTAAGGATGTGCCACCAGTATAGGATGGAGTAATGACAACCCTATGTCAGGGGTGCTCGAACAAAAATCAGTGGTATCGGTCGAAATATTCTTGCAAGGTCAGATCGTGAGGAGTAAATGTTTTGGAACGTATTTCTATTTTTTTAATCCGATCGAGTCGAAAATACCTAAACTCCTGACGCAACAGGCACCACGCCACCAATAACCAATTCGATCGCACGCTCAATAAAGCAAATGGCTCGATGGTTCTATCTGTAGTCTCATTGACTTCATTTACATATTCGATTTTTGTCAATAAAAAGTTGGTCAGTGCAAATTGTAGAATCGACAAATTACTACTCGTTCGTTCGATATTCTCGATCTGGGTAAATTGTGTTCGATCGGTAAGTAAGTTGGCTTTATCTTTGATATTTAGAGTTAACACAGATTTAATTTTATCAATCGCTGCCGAATAATCTTTTATCAAAGAGAAATCTTTATTATTTAGAACTAATTGTTCGGCAATGATTAAAGCATTTGCTTCGCTTTCGGTAAACATCACAGGCGGAAGCCGATAATGCTCCATCAGGCTGTAGCCTTTACCTTCTTCAACATAAAGTGGAATGCCCGCTTGTTCCAATGCCCTAATGTCTCGATAAATCGTTCTGACACTTACTGAAAATTTGGCGGCAAGTTCGGGTGCAGTCACCAGTCTTTTAGTCTGCAATTGGGTAACGATCGCCGTCAATCGTGAAATTCGTTTTGTATCGTTATTATTCACCGATCGGATTCTCGATAGAATTTGAATTAAAGAGTCGGCTTAGAAGTCCCCATCATATCGCAAATCTTATCGATGCTCCTGTGGAGACACTGCGTAAATGAGTGTAATCTTTTTGCATACGGATCTTGACTAAAATCGCTGTAGTAAAATTAAATTAACCTGAGCATAAACGGTGGCTTCGATCGTGACAAACCAAGAATTAGCGGTTGCCTTCGATTGGGAACACGCTTTATCTTACGATAAGTCAATTATTACGGCAGGCAGATTCGATGCACCCGT
Organism: Chamaesiphon sp. OTE_20_metabat_361; assembly: GCF_031364565.1. NCBI lineage: Bacteria > Bacillati > Cyanobacteriota > Cyanophyceae > Gomontiellales > Chamaesiphonaceae > Chamaesiphon > Chamaesiphon sp. OTE_20_metabat_361. Next base: position 11,246 of record NZ_JANLWO010000284.1, on the reverse strand, counting down.
GCTGTTCTTCCAGAATCTGCTGATGCACGCTTGGTATGCAAAACGAGGCTCGATAAACTAAATGATGAATCATTCTCGAAATCGTCGGAGATTGTTGCTGGCTGGTGTATCTGTGCCGTTGGCGTAGCCTATCGGAGATAATCGCGGCTGTTTGGACATCGTGGGCTACTCAGGGAAATGCTACTGTTTCGGCTCAGGCACAGTTCGTAAAACTCGAACAGACGCTGGCGGTTCGTCTGGGTGTATGTGCAATTAACACAGCCAATAGTAACCAACTGAGCTATCATGCTGATGAGTATTTTCCCATGTGTAGCACTTTCAAGGTAATTCTGGCATCTGCCATCCTGAAGCGCAGCACACAGATCGATGGGCTGATGTATCAGCGGATAAAATACCCGCAGAGCGATCTGGTGACGTATTCCCCCATTACCAAACAGCATATTGAAGATGGCATGACGGTTACTGCTCTGTGCGCCGCAGAGATCCAGTACAGTGACAACACAGCTTCAAATCTATTGATGAACATCCTTGGTGGCCCTGTTGCTGTGACTACGTTTGCGCGATCGATCGGCGATCGTCAATTTCGACTCGTTGGCGTAGCCTCTCGCTTGCGAGAATCGTTGGGAAACTGCGCTTAATTCATCGATTCCAGGCGATAGAAGAGATACCTCGACACCAAATGCGATGGCAATTAGTCTCCAACGACTCGCATTTGGAGACGCACTAGAGCCGCGTCTCCAGTTGCAATTACGAGTTTGGTTACAGGGTAATACGACTGGGGCGGCACGCATTCGTGCTGGTGTTCCCGCCGATTGGCAGGTCGGCGATAAGACGGGTACTGGCGACTATGGTACCGCCAATGATATTGGCTTGCTGTGGCCGCCTCGACGTGCGCCCATTGTCGTTGCCATTTATACTACTCAAGGTGAGAAAGATGCCAAGGCGCGTAATGACGTTATTGCATTGGCAGCTCGAATCGTCGTCGATTGGCTGGGCTAATAAGTGCTTCGGTTGTGCCTTAGTAATATGCGCGTTATCTTGATTCTTCTTTCCAATTTCACCAATCAGATATGAAATTATTGATGGATATCCTAGCATTGGCAATCGCTAGATCGCGATCTAAGTTAGCTTCACTTTGATTATAAGCATAAATAAAATTAATATCAGTCACTCCAATATACTCAAAGATATACCTAAAATAAGATTCAAATTTTTTTATCACCTCATCTTGATTTTTATTACGTGGATAGTTATTTATTTGATTAGCAATGACTAGCAATTTTTTACCGTGCAACAGTCCTTGAGAGTCATGTGTATTTTCTGTAACAGCAAGATTGGTTCTCGCAATCAGGTCGATATAAGTTTTTAAAGTAGACGGGATAATAAAGTTAAGAATAGGTAAAGAGATTAAATATCGATCGTTTAAAAGGAGTTCATCTACTAATTCCTTGGATGAAAATAGTTCACTGATGCTATCGAGTATCGATCTATCTGATTTTATATTTGTTTGAAAAACCATTAAAAATATTCAACTTAGGGCTTATTCTGTTAAGGTAAGATTTATCAAATTGTGCAAGCTGTCGATTAGGATGCCTGAAATAGAATCAACAATGGGCAGCCCGATTAGTCTGGTCGAAATCGATGAACAGTTGAGTGAAGCCCTAGTTTCATCTAGTCGGCAAATGGGCTGGAAGGGAATATTAGTCGAACATTACCGACATTCTGAAGAACCAGGTGAACTTGAAGTTCCGGCTCTTCCAGATCATTGGCTCACTTTACCGCTGGGAAAACCTGCCCACTTGACCCAAAAGCGTGATGATACTCTACATGAATCGACAGTCCAAAAGGGTGATATTATCTGTTTCCCCGCTGGAAGATCGAGTTACTGGCACATAGAAGGTCGTGTAAGTGATGATTTTCTATCAGCCAATGCTGCATATTCAGTTGCAATCAAGATTGATGACCCATGTTGCCGAAAAACTTGAGTTTGGGCAGGGGCAAGTTGAGTTAGTCAACTGTTTTGGCAATCATGACTTACCACTCCACAACATTGCGATGTTACTTGCTGCGGAGGTAGAAACTGGGGGATTGATGGGAGAGTTGTACCGAGAATCATTAACTCAGGCGTTTGTAATTTATCTATTGCGAAATTATTCAACGATCGATCGAGAAATCAAACCTCAACATCAAAGTTTAACCAATATGCAGTTACAGCAAGCGATCGATTACATCCAAGATCGTCTTGGTGGAGACTTATCACTAATTCAAATTGCCGAGAATATTAACATCAGTCCGAATTACTTCGCTAGTTTGTTTAAACAAAAGACTGGCATTTCACCACATCAATATGTGATTCAGCAACGAGTAGATCGAGCGATAGTCCTCCTTCAAAAAACAGATTTGAGAATTAGTGAAATTGCTTCACGAGTTGGTTTCTCTAGCCAGAGCCATCTCACTCACCACATTAAAAGAGCTACTGGGATGACTCCAAAACAGATTGCTAAAATCAGAAGATCGTGAAAACTATTATGAGCGAAAGGGTGATAAGCACCCTTTTGCTTTAGCCATTTTTCATTGAAAAGTGCCTTTTGTTTCAAAACTATATTCCAATTTGCAAAACAATTTTGCCGCGCGTGCGACCGCTTTCGGAAAGTTGGAGTGCCTTTTTCACTTCCGCAAGTGGCAAAACGGTTGAAACATGCGCTGTTAATTTGCCTTCGTCAACCAATTTGCCGATCGCGGTTAATTGTTCCACGTTGGGTTTGCAGTAGACCCGCGCGGCATGGACACCAAATTCCCGCGCTGTTTCTGCGGACGGAAACTGTACTGCCGTAACTAGGAATCCACCTGGTTTCAAAGTTTGGAACGCTTTTTCAAAAGTGCCGCCGCCGACCGTATCGAAGACGACATCAACGTCTTTAACGACTTCTTCAAAGTTTTGCTTGGTGTAATCGACGAACTTATCCGCGCCTAAATCTCTGACAAATGCTTCATTGCGACCCGAAGCCATGCCGATGACAAATGCGCCTTTGGCTTTAGCAATTTGAACGGCTAGCGAACCGACTCCGCCGGAAGCAGCGGTTATCAAAATTGTCTGCCCACTGCTCAGATTCGCCAAGTCAAACATCGCTTGCCATGCAGTCAGCGCACCGAGCGGAATTGCCGCCGCATTCTCGAAATCGAGACTTTGGGGTTTGGGTGCTATTTCTCCGATTTTGGCGATCGCGTATTCGGCGTAACCGCCAGAGGTGACTATCCCGTAAACCGCATCGCCCTCCTTAAAATCTCTGATATCACTGCCAATCTTTTCGATCGTTCCAGCAATCTCCCCACCGAGAAAAATGGGAAGTTTCAGCCCTAACCTTTCGCCTGCACCGTTGCGGATCTTCCAGTCGATCGGATTGACCCCCGCGACACGAACTTTTACCAGCACTTCATCCGCTTTCGGCTCTGGGCGTTCGACATCGACATAATTTACAACGTCTTCATTACCGTATGCGTTAATTACGATTGCTTTCATTTTGTTCTCCAGTGTTCCGTTCAAATAGATGAAACTAACGATTTAGTGAGTTCATCACCGCTTCAGGATAGCTATTTCCGGCAGCAGCACCGATCGGGACAACTGCTTCAATCTGTTGAAGTTCGGCAGCAGTTAACACAATGTCTAAGGCTCCCACATTTTCATGCAGTCGTACTTGACGTTTCATGCCAGGAATGGGGATGATGTCTTCACCTTTTGCCAACAGCCAAGCGAGGGCAAGTTGGGCAGGCGTACACTGCTTTTGGGTCGCAATTTCCCCGATTTTTTCGACCAGTTTTAAATTGCGATAAAAATTCTCGCCTTGAAAGCGGGGACTGTGCCGCCGCCAATCGTCTGGTGGAAAGTTATCGGGAGATTGAAAGGCTCCCGTCAAAAATCCGCGTCCCAGGGGTGAGTAAGCAACTAAACTCGTGCCCAATTCTCGACACGCGGGCAACAGATCGGTTTCCGGCTCTCGCGTCCAGAGACTGTATTCTGTTTGCAGCATGGCGATCGGATGCACCTGAGCCGCACGTCGCAGGGTATCGGCACTCGCTTCTGAGAGTCCGGCATAGCGCACTTTGCCGTCTTGAATCAGGTCGGCGATCGCACCAACCGTATCCTCGATCGGCACATGCAGATCGACTCGTGCGGGATAGTACAGATCGATGTAGTCCACCCCCAACCGCTGCAAGCTATAAGCTAAAAAGTTTTGCACGGCAACCGGACGGCTATCTTCACCGTTAAAGCCACCTTTGTGGTCGCGCAGTGCCCCGAACTTCACGGCAATAAATACTTTATCACGGGGAATCCCTTTAATCGCTTCGCGAATCAGCAACTCGTTGTGACCCATGCCATAAAAGTCGCCTGTGTCGAGAAAGTTAATCCCGATGTCGATCGCGGCTCGAATCGTCGCGATACTTTCAGCATCATCGCTATGGCGATCGCCATAGAAGTCGGACATGCCCATGCAGCCCAATCCCAATGCCGAGACTTGCGCGTCTGTCTTTCCCAGTTGGCGATATTTCATCATCTTACCCCTTTAAATTAATTGAGAATTGAGAATTGAGAATTGAGAATTGGGTTACAGACAGCAATTTAGGTTAATTAATGAGGTCATCTATTGATATTCATTTTGTTCGGCATTCATTTCCCGATTCAAACGCTGGAGTGCTGGCATGGCGATCAGCATCACCGCAACAGCAACCAGTACCTGAACCGCACCCGACCAATAGGGAGCGGTTGGACTCACGGCTTCATATAGCCAACCTGCCCACAGCGGCCCGATTACTTGCGCTAGTGCCATCACTGCCGCAATACTGCCCTGCACCCGCCCTTGAACATCTGCGCCCATACTTTTGGACATCGCTCCGGTGAGGCAGGTCTGGACGAGCGGTTGTCCCAAGCTATAGATCGCCATTCCGCCATACAGCAGTTGCACAGTACCTGTAATTGGGAATAGACCGATGAGAAAGAAGCCAAATCCGGCGATCGATCCACCCACAATTGCCAGATGAATTTCTTGAAAACGTCGCAGTAACAGCGGTAGGACGATAAGCTGCATTAAGACAACAGTGACCCCAAAAGATACCAATAAAGGAGAAATTTGCTCTGGAGTCCAATTGAGTCGATCGGCAACCAAGCTCGGCAAGTTAGACGAAGGCAGAATCACGATCGACCAGAACAGCAGATAACTCAGCAGTAGCAATCGGATTTGCGGAAATTGTAAGATGTCGCGGGTTTGAGTCAGTGGATTTAGTTGACTCAGCGGCAGTTCCGTCGATCGCTGCGCGTGTGGCAAACTTTCTGGCATCGAGAAGTAGCCCCAGATCACCGCAAACACGAGCAGCCCGATTAACACATACAGCGGCGCAACCGGGCTAATCCGGGAGACAAAACCACTCGTGGCTGGGCCAACAATAAACCCCGAACCAATTGCCGCCGTCAGAAAAGCAAAGTAGCGAGTGCGCTCGCTCGGTTGGGTGGTATCTGCTACATAGGAAAAAGCGGTGCCAATCCAACACTCACACACGCCTACAAGCATCCAGCCTACAAACAAGACCCACAATGCTCCACCGATCGCAAACATCGCAAAGCCGAGGATTGCGCCACACAGACTCACCAGCATCACCATTCGTCGCCCATAGCGATCGCTAATCGCTCCCAGAATGGGCGCACTGAGAAATTGTGCGAAAGAATAGCTCGAAAACAGCAGCCCGATGGTCAAGGCATTGCCACCATACTGCTCGACTAAAGCTGGCAAGATCGGGCCAATGAGTCCGATATAAAACGTGCTGAGAAATGCCGCAAACAGAATGAATGGATGCAGCCGATGCGGCGGTTGCGACGGAGCGGAGCTGCGTGCTAATCGCTTCATATTCATGTCCTACTCTCCAATGTCGGTTGTCGATCGGGTTGGCTGTGCAGAGACTTTTTAGCGTTGGCGTAGCCGCGCCGCGAGGTAATCGCGTTCACTGCGTTGCGTTTCCTTAATCTCCATTAGGCCAAACTCGATCGACAAAGGGCATGGATATTTTCTCGACAGACTTGCCTATTTCTAAGTTTGAGCAAAATCAAGGGTCGCAATCGAAAACAATTAGCTCTAACCCAAGTTGCTACCTATTATACTCACAGCGGTTAAAACCGCCGCTTGTGATGCAAAGTCCGCCTGTCTTGAAAAGGTGCTCTACTTGGGGTTTCCCCAAGACCGCACTTTTCGCTACGCGGACTAATATTTCAGTCCGCGTAGGCGGACTTCGCAACATTAGCCCCGAATTCATTCGGAGGTAATTCTTTGTCGAAAGCTCAATGGCGACAGTTCGGTGTGTTTTTTGAAGAAGCGGGAGAAGTGTCCTGCGTCCTTAAATCCCAACCGAGCAGCAATTTCCTGGACTGATTGTGACGATCGAGCCAACATGGCTTTTGCCTCGGCGATCGTCTTTTCGGCAATCCAACTATTAACCGATTTACCCGTTTTGTATTTGATAACAGTGCTGAAATAGTTGGGATGTAAATACTGTGCCTGGGCGTAGTCCTGCACTTGCAACAGGCGATCGCATTTGCCAGTCAGTAAATCGCGAAAGTGCGCTTCTAAATTGCGCTGAAATGTCAGTGTGATGTTAGAACTGGTTACAGCTTCAGTGAGTGGATCGTATGCCTTCCAAAATCGCTCTTTAATTTTGAGTAGCAACACCACCATTAAACAGCCGATCGTTTGATGCTTATAAACAGAATCCGACTGATATTCTTGCAACAACATACCGCCCAAGTTATCAAAGATTTGAAAGACTTCGCGATCGGGATAGTTCGGTGGCACAACTTCAGCAATTAGAAATGGAAATTCATCCAAAATATCATCACGAACATATTGCTTCAGGAATGATTCTGAGAAGGTGATGAGATAGCCTTTTAATGTTTCATCAACCTCAAATCCTTTTAGATGTCCTGGATTGGTAAAATAAATAATGTTGCCGCGCGTCACATAGGATCGATCGTCAATGAGGTAGCGACCTCGCCCTTCACTCAGAATTAAAACTGTGTAGAAGCTCGTCCGAAATAGTGGCGACTTAACTGGAAAGTTTGGAAATAGTTCCTCATTCCGATGAATCGTAAAGCCAACGTCTTGCTCTAGCTTACCGCCAAAGGAAGCATAAAGTTCGGACATCGAATCGTATGTTTTAATCGCATCACTCATTCGGATTGATGTGAATTTAACCGTCAGATTGTTTGTATCTAGAGCGATCGGACAAAAGTGACTTCGCTGGATAACCAGATCGCGACAATTCGATGTTTTAGAATCAAATTGTCGATCGTTGGTCTTTGACCAACGCTTTTTTGCTTAGTGGAAATGCGGAAGTAGCTTGTGCTTGACAAACTGCTCGAAGGTAGTTGAGGTGGTTGTTTCTACGGTGCGGGCTGTGGCATAAACCCCGTCGGGATCGCCCAGCGCATGGAACAGATCGCCCATTTCACGCTGAACATCGGCAGTCGCACCCATTGCGGCAAATTGCTGCTGGAGTGATTCAATACTGACTCCCTCGAATTTGACCGGATAGCCCCGCACTTGTGACAGTATTGCACATGTTTCCAGTAATGTGAGATTTTCAGGCCCCATCAAATTTCGCGTCCATTGACCTGCCCAATGTCGATCTAGTAGATATCGTGCAGCCACATCCCCGATATCATCAGTGCTAATCCACGGAAGATCGTGGTCGATTGGATAAGGAAACCGTACTATGCGATCGCAATCGATCGTTTCAACTTGCATCAGGAAATTTTCCATAAAATAGCCAGGACGTAGATGGACGACATTAGCTCCAGTTTGATTGAAGATCGATTCAACATCGCCACTAAATGAGACTGTGCCCAGGTTTGGTTTTGCACCCGCACCAATGCTAGAAATGTTCACGACGCGCGGAATGTTATTAGCACGTACAGCGTTCGCTCCTGCCTGTGCCGTTTGCAGATACCAATCTCTCATATTCGGCACATCCAGCTTCGGTGGTGTCAACCAAAACAACGCATCTGCTTGTTGCGTTACCTCTATTAATCCTTGAGCATCGTCACTGCTAATCGGGTGAACGATCGCACCTTTAGCAACGAGATCTGCTAGCTTCTCTGGATTGCGTGCTAGGAGAACCGTTTCGGCTCCAGACTGAATGACTTTTTCGGCGGTACGGCGACCAATGTTGCCCGATGCGGCTGCAATTACAATTTTCATATTTATCCTCTGTTATGAATTTGGCTTCGATGAGAAAGCAGTTGGGCTGCTGCCCATTAGTTCGAGAATCGGAGCCGGATTCCAATATTCGCGGTAGTGAATAATCTTGCCATCCTTGGTTTCTAGCCGCGCCACATAGTCTTGCTGATAAGTTTGACCCGTCGCTACAAATACAGCTTCTCCATGAAATTCAGCAAGTAGAACAGTTGGAATCGGTGTTTGATATTCACGAATATCTGTAAAGACCCAGTTTTGTAATTGTGAGGTTGCGTTCTTCATGTGGTTGTAAATCGCGGGTTTGCCTTCAAATCGAGTCGGCGCACCTAGCGCGGTAGCATAGGGAAATTCGACGACGGCATCTTCAGCTAGGAGGTCAGACCAAGCATCAACATCTGTGCCGATTAATGCCAAATGAGCTGCAAAAATTCGTTGGTTTTCGACCTGCCGGAGGCGATCGATCGAATTGTATTCCATAGCTGTTGTTAGTTAATTTGAGTTACTGTTTTTCAGGGAATAGACGGAAACTTTCTGTCACCCAGAGGATGCTGGGCAGATCTTGGTTGAGGTGCATCAAGTTGTGCGCGACCTAGCTGGAGCAGTGCTTACCGATGAGCATGTTTGGCTACCGTTTCACCATCGAGCAAGGCTTGATTAAAGCAATGGAAGTCTGTCCACTCCCATCAGTGTAGAAAGTTCTTGCATGTAATTTCTATCAGGTTCCTAATCCGATTTATCAGATTCTTACGCTCTTAGAAACCTGTTTTGGCGTACTTCCAGTGAGCCGCTTAAAATGTTGCGTTAAATGACTCTGACTAGAAAAGCCGACTTGGAAAGCGATACTCGCGATCGCTAAATCCGTAGTCTTCAACAGTACTTGCGCCCGTTTGACCCGCTGTTGAATCACATACTGATGTGGCGAATTCCCCGTAGCGCGTTTGAACAAAGTGGAAAAGTAAGTCGGGCTGATGTTAATAGATTCGGCAATTTCAGCCAGTGATAAGCTTTGGTCTAAATGAGCCTGAATATAATCGATCGTTTGTCGTAACTGGATGGCAGTTAAACCATTGTGCTGGGGCGCAATATTCGGCACAGAGCTGGAATAGTTGCGGAGCAGATGAATGACAAGTATCTGGGTTAAGGATTCCACATATAACCGACCCATGATGCCATCCGACTTGAGTTCGGATAACAGCAGCATCGCAATCTGATGGAGGCGTAGATCGGGCTTAGAGAAACAGTTGACAAGATCGATCGAATCGATTTCAGCAGCTTGAGCAACTTGCCGCACCAGTGCTGGATTCAAGTGAATGTGTAGCATTGTCTCGTCGGTATCGCTTGCTTCACCCCGCCAGTAGCTTGGTTGTCCAGCCGGAGTAAAGATGCTGTGACCCCTGTGAACGAGTGACTCATGTAGGCGACCGTCACTCTTCTGAGTCAAGTGAGCCGGATGTCCTAGCCGTAAGTTGAGCCAATGCTCCGATAAAGCCGGAACATCCATCTCACAGACGGTGGCAGAACTTGGATACTGATATTGTTGGACTAAAACGCCACTCCAGCTGAGTGATTGACTAGAGGATACTAGCGATTTATTCAAGCGTTGCTGGAGTTCGATTGCGCTCAGTAATTTGCTGGTCATCGGCTGTGGCTTATCTGACTCATTGAAGATATCTGATGACGATCTTAACGCCGATCGCTGTGAGGAATTTAAAGCGTTGGGTTATTTTATCTACAAAACATCAGGTGTAATTTTCCCAAGTAGACGCTCTGCGTTGGCTCCCGCGCTTACGCGATCTTCAAGCCAAATTTTCTAAATCGTAAGAATCTGATAGATTTTCGTAAGAATCTGCAACAAGCCAGTTACCAGAGACTTGTATACTCCAGGTAATATGTGGAAGCTCGATCTAAGTATGGCAATTATTCTAGGCACTTGCCCTCAGTAGGTGTACTGGCGACGATAGGATTATCGGTTCTGCTATCAAAACACTTATTTAAATGGCGATTTATTAGCCAACGGTGGGATGTTTAGTAGCGATAAAATTGGATCGCAATTTAATCTGATTGTGGATAGATCTGATTTTAGCAACACTCGTCAAACTTAGACTCCACTAATAATGTTATTTAGATAAAACGACCATAAATGCAAGACAGTATTCTGACAACGCTAGTTTTACCGATCGCCTTGGCAATAATTATGCTGGGGCTGGGATTATCACTCAAAAGTGATGATTTTTTGCGGATTTTTAAATATCCAAAAGCTGTAACGATCGGATTAATCGGTCAGTTGGTTATCTTACCAATTATTGCCTTAGCGATCGTCAAAGTTATTCCGATGCCACCAGCAATCGCAGTAGGGTTAATTATTCTCGCGCTGTGTCCGTGCGGCCCATCATCGAACATGATTACCTATTTAGCTGGTGGGGATGTGGCATTGGCTGTCACCCTGACGGTGTTTAGCAGTATGATTACGATCTTTACAATTCCCCTATTTGCCAGTCTGGCGGTGAATTCTTTTCTCGGCACAAATGCAATCGTCTCCTTACCGATTGGGGCAACGATGGGACAAATCTTTGTAATTACAGTGATTCCGATCGCGTTAGGGATGTATATCCAGCATCAATTCCCTAAAATTGCGCGACGGTTAGAGAAGGTTACTAATAAATTAGCGGTTGGCTTTTTAGTACTCATTATTATCCTCCTAGTTGCCAAAGAATGGAGTAAATTACCTGGTTTTATCGTGCAGGCTGGTATGGGTGTAATGTTACTAAATATCCTTGGTATGGCAGCCGGATATGCGATTAGTAAAATGCTCAATCTCAATATTGCCCAACAAATTTGTATCGCGATCGAAGTCGGGATTCAAAATGGGACGCTTGCGATCGCGATTACTGCTGGAATCTTAAAAGATGCAGAAATGGCGATTCCTGCGGCTATTTATAGCTTGTTTATGTATCTGACTGGATTTGCTGTCATTGCTTATGGCAAAAGTTTGACTAGTCATAGTCATTC
>NZ_JANLWO010000256.1:0-10825 GCF_031364565.1 Chamaesiphon sp. OTE_20_metabat_361 | reverse complement strand
GATATATGTTAACTAATCTTGTCGATCTAGCACTGTTCAAATTTACCGATCGGGAATGTTTGGGATAAAAGTAGATGCCTTCTTAGTTGCCAGATCGCCGTCACCAGCAGATCGCAATCGTTTAGTGACAATAAATAAACTAGATTTGCCCGATAGGGACGATGGGAATAGTGGCAGTATTATTAGTAAATTTACGTAGACATTCGGAAAATATCTCATACACTTAATATGCCCAGGAGAAAGGCAATCTAAACATCCGCGCGATTATTGTGCCAACTTTGTAATCGCAGTAAGAGTTTTAATATTTTGAGCGATCGCTGGAGCTAGCCAATGACTACTTCGAGCGAGTCAAGAGTGGAAACATCTTGACTTTGGCGACAGTCATCACAAGTAGCTCGACATCCCAGGCAAATTCCCCGAATGAACACAATTCAACAGTGGCGACAACATCAGCAAAAACGCCATCAAATCGACCTATTGGCATCAGATTTAGATCCTGCAAAGCCGCACGACAAATTGAAATCGATACAGCATCATCAGATCCAGTTATCGCCAACAACTACTGGATCGATTCTCCAGGGGAGACGCTACGCGAACGAGTTAAGTCCTCAGCATCGCCACTGGATTTTCAATTCCAGATCGGCTCTATCACTGCTCCTGACAGCAAGTTTGGTGCTGACGGTAGGGATTGCACCCGGAAGTAGCCAAGAGCGCAAACCCAGCCGCACCATTACCGCTAGTGGCAAAGGAATTGTGACTATTCCCACTACCATCAGCCAGATCCGCCTCGCGATCGAAGTTACAGCGAAAACGCCCAATCAAGCTCAACAGGATGCCGCAAAACGTTCGACACGGGTGGTAGACTTTTTAAAAACCCAGCAGGTAGATAAGCTGCAAACAACTGGCATCAATCTCAATCCGACTTATAGTTATCCACCTAACGGTCAGCCGCAACTGACTGGATATACTGCTAGCAACAGTATCAGTTTTCAAGTGACAACCGATCGAGCGGGTGCCATTCTCGATGCGGCTGTCAGAAATGGTGCGACGCGCATCGATGGCGTGAATTTTGTCGCCAGCGATCGAGCAATTGCGACAGCCCAACTGCAAGCCCTCAAGCAAGCAACTCAAGATGCCGAACGTCAAGCTGATACTGTACTACAAACTCTCAATCTCAAGCGTCGCGAAGTAATTGGGGTACAAATTAATAGCGCCTCTACTCCCGTCCCACTACCGATGCCGATGCAAGCCAGGGCTGATATGACGGCTACCAAGCCTGCTACCCCAGTTGTAGGTGGCGAACAGCAGGTAGAAGCAGCAGTAACGTTAGATATTGGCTATTAATCGATTGATATTACCAGCCCATAATCGATCGCGGGAAACCAATAACGATCCAGGATTAGACAACTCGAAGCGATCGCCATATGTTTCAACGATCGTCCCGCCAATACCCCGATCGTCGGCATGAACTAGCGCATTGAGAGGGTGTTTGGTAGTCGAAATCAACTAAATGGCGGAGTTAATTCTTTCGTCAAACACGATCGGGGTGTAAGTTATTCATCTTAGAGCAGAGAAAGCTCTGGAGTAAGGTATTTATACTTTATTTCAACTGTATTTGCGAGCGTTTCGGCAACCCAAATAGCCGAAGTAATCGCGCCTTCATGTAAACCATCTCCGAGATAGGCTCCAACATGGTAAGTATTTAATTTCCCATTAGTTTTGATAATCTCTTGTCGATGGTGAAAAGCCGCCACTGTATAGAATGGGGTGTGATGTTGTTGGATATGCAAAATTCGATCTGGTGCAATTAAGCTTTCGAGATTAAATGATAGGCTATATTGGGTTGGAGATGTGATGCCGCAGAGTTGATTGAGACGGGCGTTATAGCCCCAATTACCATTTTGTCGATCTGTCTCGAAGAAATCAAATTCCGAGCCTTCTTTGATGTGGTAGGGTTCGTACATCTCCATATCAGTGTGGAGTAGTGTTTGAACATGATTTCCTTGCCAAGCAGCAAACCTGTCGATCTCTTCTGGGCGGGGATCTGCAAGCAATTTGAGTACCACGTCGGGAGGGGTGGCAAATACCACCTTGTCGAATTCCAATATTTTAGCTCCAGCTAATTCAATGGTTATACCGGAGATCGATCGCCGAATTGCAGTTACCTCAACACCCAGCAAAATCTCGCCTCGAAAGCGATCGAGAATTTTCTGAATATAGGAATAAACACCACCTTTAATTCTCACCCAATCTACAAATACATCATCGCGGAGGGTAGGAATTACCAGCTCGGCGGGACAATTATCGATCGCTGTAAACGGGATCGAATAACTGTACATCGCAAATAACTTCAGCCAAATATTGCGGAGATATGGCTGTTTGAATCGATCGGCTAAAGATTGGTTGTGGAAATCGATCGCTTTCCATGATTTTGCGGCGATTAATAAGCTCGCCGAGCGGAGGTAAAATAAATTTATGCGTAAATATTCGAGGAACCGATCGATACCAGTAAAATTTCGATCGATCGCTACTTTCGATAGATAATGGGTGCCATTCTTGAGAAATAGTGCCGATCCGATATTGACTGGCTCTAGTTCTATACCTAGTTCTGCCATCAAATTCATGAAATTATGAAATGATGTCGGAAATTCTAGTACGCCATTTTCTAGGATTAAATTACAATCCGAACGATCGGGCTGGACGTTTTGATTGAGAGTCCGAATGTGCCCGCCTAGCATTGATTCTCGCTCGAATACGGTGACTTGATGTCCTTGCTTATCGAGTAAATAAGCTGTAACCATGCCGCTGGCACCACCGCCAATAATCGCAATTTTCATGGTATTTAAATCCCGATAGTATTTCCACTCTCATCTATCTTTCTAGATATTATGTAGTTAGTATGGTGGGCACTGCCCACCATCTAGGTTTAACGCAATTTCTATCTAACAAATAGTTGCATTCAAACCCTTAATTCAAAATTTTATCTCCTGATAATCGTTGATATAATAGCGCACCAGTCCAAAAAGTCGGTGCAAAGCCAGGATAACCAGATGAGGCATTGCAGAAGTAGAAGTTTTTAAGGGATGTTTCGTGATTGAGTCGATCGAGTCCCATATTTTGAGGTGTTAAACTAGAACCATAGGAGTTACCTTCTGGACAATAGCAAAAGTGTTCGTTGGTAGTTGGGCTACCAGTAATTTTGAAGACTAAATAACTGCGGAAATTAGGGATATAATCTCGTTCGATTATATCAAGAATGGATTCTAAGATTTCTGCTTTTTTATGTCGATAGGCTTTAGGAGCGTGTTGTTTTAGTTGGTTGAAATACTCATAGTTAGCTACTGTCAAAAATTCGATAATTTGGCAATCAGGAGGACAGTCACCACCATAGTTAGTTAATAAGGTGGGGGTGGTAATCGCAAAACTGGGATTGCTATAGTCATGCTCGTTGTACATTCGATCGATTGCCACATTTAGATCTAGATCGCCACTGTGAAATGTATTCGATTTGCCAAAGCCATAGTCTCGTAAATCAATTCCCTGGACGACACAGTAGGCCATGAAATTAGACGGTGAATAGTCGTAATTTAACTTGCGTTGGAGCGATCGCGAGAATTTTTCGATGCCAATTTTGGCAGCAGCTCGTTTTGGATCGATATTACAAATGACTGTATCGGCAAGATATTCGTGAGTTTCATGAGTGAGTATATCGATCGCCTTTGCTCCCGTCACAGTCTTATCTACGATCGAGAAATCTGTCACTTCTTGGTTTAGTAATACCTCACCACCAGCTTGAGCAATGACATCAACTAGGGCATTAATCACTCGATCGAAATGTTGGGTTGGATAAAAAGCTCCCTCTTGATAACCTGTAAATAAAATTACCCAAGCGTAGAAAGATAATCGCTCTGGCGGTAAGAGGAAATCTGGCCATTGCAGGGCGAGTAAAGTTTGAGCGGCTTGAGGTAGTTTGAATTTGTCAAACGCATCTTGAAGCGTACTATTGAGGTATTGCAGCGCACAATAGACTTCGCCGAGATGTCGGAATAATTCTAATGGTTGAATCGGTGGTGATAGATATCGCAATCCAGCGCGAACTGCATGAATTTCGTTGACAAACTGTTGACAATTTTCGGCAGCTTCAGGAAATAGAGCAACTAATCGCCGCATCAGTTCGGCACTATCGCTCGGAATATCGAGCTTATAATCGGGCATTCGCATTCGATCGAACCCATCTGGATCGAAGCGATTGAAAGTAATAGTTCGATCTAAATCGAGTTTTTTAAGCACCCGATTTACCGTATGTCCCTCGCCACAATCCCATACATAATGCAACTGAGCATTAAAAGTATATTTTTTCGACATTGTAAAGCTGTGCCCGAACCCCCCAGGATGTTCGTGAGCTTCTAGCACTCTCACTGTCTTACCAGCCTTAGCCATCAATGCGCCAAAGACTAATGCTGATAAACCACTGCCTACGATTAAATAGTCTGTATTGCGATTGGGATATTTTGCATATTCAATCATTTGTTTACTCCTGTATATAGCGATTTACAGAGGCGGAAATAAAGCACCGCCCTCTACAAATCGATCTCCACTGGGACTATATCTCACGTCGAACGTTCGATTACCTCTCGGCGCGGCTACGCCAACGAATCCCCATGAGTTATGTATGACTTTGTTTCCATTGAGACATCAGCCGTAAAGCCCAGATACTCAATCCGGCGGCGACAATTGCTGCCAACCATGAACCCCAAATCGGGAAAGTAACAGCCCCAAATTGAACTGGCAAATTAGTCGTTAGTCGAAATACATGCAGGAGTGCAATTACAGCAAAAATAGTTGCTGAAATGAGGAAAAATTTTTGTTCGCGCATGGTTAAATGCTCCTGAATTTAGGCAAGTTAGAAAATATAAGCTAAACAGATGTTTTCTCTGGTTCCGGCAGCACAGGCGGCTCGTTAGCAGCCGCTAGTGAGACTTTTACCAAATGGGGCAAAGCGGGAGTCGCCTTGAGCATGGTTAAAGTGAGTAACCCCGATACCATTTCTGCTTTCACCTGTTCTCGCTTGATTGTGGCTGGTAAAGGTATTACCCGTTTAAATTGACCATAATGAAACTCAGATCGAAATACACCCTTTTCAGTGGTCTTTGTTTCCTCTTGATGTTCTCCAGATAAAAAAACGGCATTTTCGCTCACTTGAATATCTAATTCTTCTGGCTTAATTCCTGGTAATTGTGCCTTTAGTAGCAGCTCTGTCTCGGTTTCCTGCAACTCGATCGCTGGAGTCCAAAGAGTTTCTTCAGCTTTAGCAAACACGCCTAAATGTGGTTGTTCGCGGGCAAGATCGTCGTATATTTTGTCCATTTGCTGACGTAAATTATTGAATTCTTTAATTAATAACATACCTATTGCTCTCTTCATCAATATTCGGTCTACTGTCGTGGATATTATTTATCCGCTGTCCATATCTATAAAGTAGCTCGATCGGTTGAGGAACTTGTGAAGAAATTGGTGCATGATGAGGCTAGAGCTTACCGATCTGTGTCACGATCGATAGTAGTATTGGGGAAATGAGCCGATGAGAATTCTGGTAGTTGAGGACGATCCGGGGATTGGGTTCCTGCTTGAAACTATTTTGGCAACCCATAAATACGCTGTGGATGTGGCAACAGATGGGCAAGCAGGCTTAGATCTCAGCGATGTTTACGAATATGATGCGATTTTGCTAGATGTCACCTTACCCAAGAAAGACGGGATAAGTGTTTGTCGAGAGATTCGGGCAAAAGGCAACACCGTCCCGATCTTGCTGCTCACCGCCCTCGATTCGGCTGCCGATCGCACCAGAGGTTTGGATGCTGGGGCTGATGATTATTTGAGCAAACCATTCGATCGAGATGAACTATTGGCTAGACTACGGGCAATATTACGCCGCAGTCATGCACCAACAGCACCGATTTTGACTTGGGGCAGTTTACAGCTCGATCCCGTTAGTACTGATGTCACCTTTGGCGATCGATTAGTCCCCGTCACGCCCAAAGAATACGCCTTATTAGAGCTATTTCTCCGCAACAGCAAGCGAGTATTTAGCTGTAATGCTATTCTCGACCATTTGTGGTCTTTCGATACGCCTGGGGAAGATGTCATTCGCACTCATATTAAAGGTTTGCGCCACAAACTCAAGCAAGTGGGAGCAGCAGCCGATTTTATCGAAACGGTATACGGTATTGGTTATCGACTCAAACCCATCGAGTCGTCTGGGGCGACGCTACTAACTGATACGTGGGAGAAATTTAAGGGACAAGTTCACGAGCAAGTCGCGATCTTAGAGCAGCTTGCAGTGAGATTTTTCAACCAAGATCTTCAGTCCGATTGGCAAGCGATTGGCAAAAATATCGCCCACTCACTTACTGGCTCGTTGGGGACATTTGGCTTTTCTTTAAGTTCGGAATTAGCGCGTCAAATTGAAAAATTACTCGGTAGCGATCGAGATTTAACAACGGCACAAGGGCAGTTATTACTTTCACTCGTCACAGCTTTGCGAGAAGAACTCGATCGACCAATTGTTACTACAGATCTACACAGTTTTACACCCGATCTAACAACAGATATTCTCTTAGTATCGGCAGATCGAGATCTCAATTGCAAAATCCAATCGATGGCGACCGATTTTCGTTCCGTTCGCGTTGGCGATAGCCTGCCGTTAGGCGCAGCGTCTGCCTCAGCAGAAAGGCTACGCCAACGCGGCTGGAACGTTCAAATTGTGCCAACCATCGCTGCTGCAAGATCCCAACTACATCGAGATCGTACCCGCAGTATTTTACTAACTGAGGCTGAGAGCGAGCAGACAGAAGCAGTGTTAGGCTTATTAGTTGAAATCAATAGACAAGTGCCGTTAGTCCCAGTAATCGCTCTCACCAATCCCGATCGGCTAGATCCAATCGTACAGCATTTGGGAAATTGGACTAGTGTTTGCCCTACTAAAATCGCCGATCTGATGGAATCGATCGATCGGGCGATCGCTGAGGCAGAATCAGCTCAAACTCATGTATTAGTAGTCGATGACGATCTCAAGATTTTGGCGATTTTACACGCATTATTATTGCCTTGGGGCTTTAAGATTACTACCCTAGCTGATTCTCAGAAATTCTGGGAGATCTTGCCGATGTGTAAGCCAGATCTATTAATTTTAGATGTCGAAATGCCGATCGTCAGTGGCTTGGATTTATGTAAATCAATTCGCGATCGAGCCGAGTATGCTAATTTACCAATCATCTTTCTGACCGCCCACACCGAACCAACATTAATTCAACAAGTTTTTGCGATCGGAGCTGATGATTTCGTCACCAAGCCAGTCATCGGGCCAGAAATTATTGCACGGATTACTAATTTAATGGAGCGTCAGCAGATACAGAAATTAAAGTCCGCTCAATGGCAACGAATCGATGCCGAGCGAGTGAAATTGGCAACTAAAGCGAAAATTCAAGCAGCATTGATGGCAATTAATGCTGCTGTGTCAGCCGATAATACGCTCCAGGCTCGGCAAAGTCGCCCAATTTTAGAACAGGTCGATATACTATGCAAATTACTGCTCGATCCAGACTAGAACCGAGTAGTAGTTATGAGAAATAATTCTCAGAATTTAAATTCCATCTGGAATCAAAACATAAAAAATAATATAAGGCTTGACGGGAAAACTTCTCAAACCTTCTAGCAATCGATCGTTTGAGATGTCATGGCATTTCTTTCCATTACGGCTGCACCATCTATTATAAAGTCTTCACAGCCTAGATTCTGGTTGAAAATTCGTCAGGTTTCCTTCCCAGTTGGCGATCGCTGGGAGGGAAGATCGAAATAGTATCGAGCTTGCTTTGCATAGCAATTCGATCGAGCTTAGTATAGACGTAGGAAGTACTTTAATTGTGAGCGTGTATGCCAAGTACTGTTGGTCTGTTACAGAATTTACCAAGCTTGGCTTCGATCGTCGTTGGCGGAGCCTCTCCTTTGGGGAATCGGCAACCATTGACGGTAGATCCTGACATGCTAGTGATCGAAGTTATTTCGTTGATGAGTCGGGCGAAAGGAGCTAACTGCCTGTTGCCAGCCGAGCTTGCGCTCGGATCGGCTAGTCCAGGATCGCAATCTCCGATCGAGAATAATACCCCACATGAGAGTGCGGTATTAGTTTTAGACAGCGATCGATTGGTGGGCATTTTTACCGAACGCGATTTAGTGAAGATCGCCGCCAGTCAGCGCAGTCTCCAAGGCTTGAAAGTGAGGGAGGTGATGATTACCGAGCTGCACACCATAGTACTCTCAGATCGCCATACAGTGATGAATGCGTTGACGATCTTTCAACAGCATCAAATCCGCCATTTACCGATCCTCAACGATCGTCAGCAACTCATTGGGATGGTCACGCCAGAGCATATTCGCCAGATTTTGCAGCCAGTCAACCTGTTGAAATTTCGCTCCATCGCGGAGGGCATGACGAGTGAAGTAGTTCAGGCAACTCCAAATGTGACGATCTTGCAAATCGCCCAGATGATGACCGCGCAGAATGTGAGTTCGATCGTCATTGTGAACGATTCTCCAAAGGAGAGGCTCCGCCAACGACAACCGTTGCACCCAGTCGGAATTATTACCGAACAGGATATCGTCCAGTTTCAGACACTCGAACTCGATCTAGAGCGGTTGGTGGTCGGATCGGTGATGAGTAGCCCTTTGTTTTGCTTGCAGCCATCAGATTCATTATGGTCTGCCCAGCAAATTATGGAATCCAAACAGGTTCGGCGATTGGTAATTACCAACGATCTCGGCGAGCTAGTCGGCATCCTTACCCAGTCTAACCTGCTGCAATTACTCGATCCGTTGGAAATGCTGTACATGCTGGAGCAATTGCAACAGCAGACGATCGATCGAGCGGCAGAATTAGAGCAGAGCAATCATGAATTGCGACTGGAAGTAATTAGAAGACAACAGACTGAAGATGAGCTAGAACTGCGAGTGCAAGAGCGCACCGTCGAATTGAACCTGCAATCGCAGCAACTCCAAGCCGAGATCGTCAAGCATGAGTTTCAGAAATACGCGCTCGATCGATCGGCCATTGTTGCTGCCACCGATTTACATGGCACGATTATTTCTGTCAATGAAAAATTTTGTGAAATTTCTCAATATTCATCAGATGAGTTAATCGGTAAAACCCATCGAACGATTAATTCTGGCTACCATCCACCCGAATTCTTTCGAGATTTGTGGGCAGTAATTACTAGCGGACGAGTCTGGAGTGGTGAAATCAAAAATCGTGCTAAGGATGGTAGTTATTACTGGGTAGCGACAACGATCGTGCCCTGTTTAGACGAGTGCGGTCAACCGTTTCAGTATTTATCGATTCGGTTTGATATCACCAGTCGCAAGCAAGCTGAAGCATCGCTGCAAGATAGCGAACGGAAGTTTCGGGCGATTTTTGATAATACCTTCCAACTGATGGGCTTGCTCGATCCGGCTGGGACGGTCATCGAAATTAACCGTACCGCGCTAGATGCGATCGCAGTGACACTAGATGATGTTGTCGGACAGGCATTTTGGACGACTCCGTGGTGGACTCACTACCCCGATGTTCAAGTTCGACTACAACAAGCGATCGTTCAGGCGGCGACAGGTCGAGTTGTGAGATTTGAAGCCCCATCTGTTTTAGCGGATGGTACTCACTTTTGGGTCGATTTTTCGCTCAGCCCGATCTTCGATGTCGCTGGCAAAGTCGTGATGCTGATCCCAGAGGGGCGCGATATTACCGATCGCAAGCAGATTGAAACAGAACTACAAGAGAGTCGATCCCGCTATCGCGCACTCGTAACATCGGCTCCTGTCGGCATCTTTCAAACCGATGTTGAGGGCAAGTGTCTATTTATCAATCAGCAATGTTTAGAACTAATCGGATCGACCCTAGCTGAAGCTCTGGGAGACGGCTGGGCAAACACGCTCCATCCTGACGATCGAGCATCGATTTATGCTCAGTGGCATACTGCCGTGCAAACCCAGCAGGAATTCGCCTCGGAGCATCGATTTGTGACCCCCCAAGGAAGTGTAAACTGGGTCTTTGTCAAGGCAATCGGCATCTATGAGGAATCCGGCAATTTGACTGGCTATATCGGCACGATGATGGATATCACGGAGCGCAAAGCCGCAGAGCAAAGAATCCAAGAGCAAGCTGCCTTACTAAATATTGCGACAGATGCGATTATCGTGCGAGATTTGGATGGTCAGATTCAATTCTGGAACAATAGTGCTGAGTCTATTTATGGATGGACAGCCGCAGAAGCAGTGGGGCACAAGACAATGGAAATGTTTTATACAGATGTCTCACCAGAAGTTACAATTGCCGCTCAGACAGTGCGGCAACAGGGCGCGTGGCAAGGTGAATTACGCAAGCTAACTAAAAGTGGGAAGGAAGTAATCGCCGAAAGTCGGTGGACGCTGGTACGGGATGAGGCGGGGAATCCTCGCTCGATTCTGAGTGTCGATACCGACATCACCGAGAAAAAACAATTAGAGCAGCAGTTCCTCCGCGCTCAACGGTTAGAGAGTTTGGGTAGTCTCGCCAGTGGGATCGCCCACGATTTGAATAATGTCCTTACGCCGATTGTCGGTGCGGCGCAGCTTCTACCGATGACACTGCCTAATGTGGACGATCGCAATCGCCGACTATTGAATATGCTAGTCGAAAGTTCCAAACGCGGCAGCGGTTTGGTGAAGCAAATTCTCACCTTTGCACGGGGGCTAGATGGCGAGCGCACGACGATTCAGGTGCGGCATATTTTAACCG
>NZ_JANLWO010000232.1:0-3583 GCF_031364565.1 Chamaesiphon sp. OTE_20_metabat_361 | reverse complement strand
AACGGCTCGATCGCACTGGGGGTCATCCCACCCTTACCACTGTCGATGAATGTACTCGCCTGCTTATCACTACTCCTCGCACAAGTTTGTGAGATTGTCGGCGGGTTTGGTGCGATCGGATCTGGTTGCAATCCTTTGTTTGGATCGTTCCCCAATGTCGTAATCGTCACAATCCCTTGAGGGCCAAATGTGGAAGTCGCGGTAATATTTGATAAGTCCGTCCGCTGAGTACTAAAGCCCAACACGTTATCGGCTCTAATCTGAATTTTCCCGCCTTGTCCACCCGCCGCACTGGCGGTAATATTGCTATTTTCATTTGGTACTGCCAGGATGAGTCCGTTGGGCGCAAAGATATTGATATTCCCGCCATTCCCATTCGTCGCCGCACTTGCCGAAATCTCGGACTGGTTCCGCAGCAGTAGCAGTTTATTGACGTTGAGGTCGATATCGCCCCCATTGGCTGAGACAGTTTTAGCAGTTATCGCCCCGCGATCGAGTTTAATCGCATCGGCATTGGCGGTAATATTCCCGCCACGTCCGTCACCATTACTATTCACAGTAACTAATGCACCTTGTTGAATATTCAAATTCGGACTAGTAAGATTAATATTGCCACCATTACCAGTAGAACCGGATTGCGATCGACTGATGATGCCGCTAGTATTACCAACATTTAGGACGAGATTATAGTCACTAAACGATCCCGTCCCATCTGTCTTGGTGAGATAGGATTGTAGACTCGATCGAGCTGTCGGACTGGTTTGCAAGAAGGTAAAATATTTATCTAAAACTTGTCGATCCACAGGATTAGGATTAGTTTGCTGCCAAGCGGCGAGTACAGATTGCTGTGCAGTCGGGTTGGGATTTTGGAGATATTCGCCCAGAGCGGCTCTGGCGGCTGGTTGGTTGCTGACGACGAGAATTAAGCTCAGGAAGGCTCGTTTGGCTTCAAAAGTCGGATCGATACCGCCCAGGGTCAAGATTTTGTCAGCTCGAACATTAATTGTCCCCGCCTGTCCGCTCCCCTTCGTCGTCGAGATTAATTGACCGCCATCGACTAAGTTTACTGTGTTGGCTTGAATATCGATCGAGCCGCCTTGCCCGCTAGCGAGCGTACTGACATCAATTCTCGTCCCACCTTGTAACGTCACTCGATCGGCATTAATCTTGACGACACCAGCATTACCCGTATCGCTGGTAATACTCCGAATCCGGCTCCCATTCCCCACACCTGCGAAACCTGGCACATTTTCCGTCCCCAGAAATTGCCCCAAATTCGAGTTACCCAGTAGCTCCACCGAGTCCGCTGGACGACCGTTTAAACCCGCGATCGAGATCGAGCCACCCAAGCCACTCCCGTCAGTTCCCGCCGAAATTACCGCGCCATCCTTGAGGACAAATTTAGGAGTTTGAATATCGATATTACCAGAATCTGTCCGACCTGCTGAAAATGTTGCGATCGCTGTAGCCTTGGGAAATCCATACAAAAATACAGCCGGGGATACCCCACTAACTTCTATTGATTCCTTTGCAACAATTTTAATATCACCTAACTTGCCGATACTGAGGGGATTACTAGGATCGATATAGTTGTAATCTGTACCAATTTGTGCGCCATCTTTATGGATCAGCTTGCCTGTTTGAATCGTAATATTACCACTAGTACCCAAACCATAAGTACTGGTGAGAATGTCACTTTCTTGTCCATTTGTCGGCGCACCAAGTCGAACGGTATCCGTTACTGCGATCGAGATGTTTCCACCACGCCCCGAACTTCTTTTATAGGGACTAGTTTCTAAATATGCACCATCTAATATCTGCAAATTTCGAGCGTTAATCTGAATATCTCCACCATCGATCGCCCCCTGAGTATTACTACTAGAAATCCCCGTATTATTTCCAGAAATTAACACATCACCCGTTGCATCGATTTTAATACTACCACCTTGCGTATTTGCCACATTACCAGTCGATCTCGCATTAATTTGTGCCCGATTAGCTCCCATTCCCACTACCGTCAGATCGCGAGTTTGCAGATTGATGTTGCCACTGATAGTGCCGCTCGTCGCGATCTCCGAGTTAGATACCTCGATCGAATCCGCACTTCGTCCATTTAAACCTGCGATCGTCAGCGAACCACTCGCACCACCATCACTATTTCCTGTCGAGATTTTTGCACCATCTTGAATCGAAAACTTGGCAGTTTTGACATCGATATTTCCACTGTTGCCAGAACCATAAGCACTAGTTAAAATATCGCTTTCTTGAGCATTTATCGGCGCACCAATTTTAACTGTATCGATTGCCGCGATCGAGATATTGCCACCATTTCCCATGCCATAAGGACTCGCTTCTAGATATGCACCATTCAAGATCTGCAAATTTCGAGCGGTAATTGTAATATCGCCACCATTAATATCACCTAAAGTACTGCTAGAAATCCCCGTATTATTACCCGCGATCGATACATCACCCGTCGCATTGAATTTAATACTACCACCTTGAGTATTTGCCACATTACCAGTAGAACGGGCACTAATCACACTAGGACTACTCTCCGCCCCAGCAACCGTAATTTGGCGTGCTTGGAGATCGATATTGCCACTATTCGTACCCGCCGTGGAGATCCGCGCACCATTTTGGACGGTAATATCACCCCGCCTCAACCCATCAGGAATAGCTAGACTTGTAGCCCTAGTATCTGTTAGCTTGGTGGTATCGATCGCGATCGATCCGACATCATTAACGGCAGCTAATTCCACTTTGCCATTAGGCAGTATCAATCTAGAACCAGTTAACGTAATATTGCCCCCAGCAAATACTAAACTATTACTATCATAATTAGCGAGTAAACCAGTCGTACCTGTAAAGTTAATATCGCCAATCCTACTCCCAAACTGAAGCCCCACCGGAGTCGTCATCGTCAACAACGGTACCTGCGGATTGACAGTACCATACACATTTCCATCTGCAAATTTCAAACCATTAGCAGTACTCCCGACAAAAGTACCCGCCATATCTAAGCGTGAATTCTGCCCAAATAAAATTCCATTCGGGTTGAGAAAAAACAGATTGGCATTACCTAAAATACCCAAAGTCCCATTAATATTCGAGGGTGTATCAGTTACCCGCGTGATGATATTATTCACCCCGATCGGATTGACAAAATCCACGCGTTGACCGTCACCAATGCTAAAATCCGTGAAGCTGTGGAAAAGATTGGTACCGCGCTGTGCGCCGCCTTGGATGGTATTGTTGTTGACGATCGAGCCATCTACACCCAAGGTATTGTCGGGCTTAATCTGAGCTTGGGCGGGTGATGCACCCAATAGGGTGAACGATAGACTGAATGCAGCGGCGATACACTTCATGCTAGGAGCTACCAGAATGGATAAGTGTAATATACCATTGCCGCACTCGATCGATCTGGTTGAGGTTAAATTGAGGTTAGCCAGCTTGAAAGATGCTTTTATGAAACTTACCTCCTAGAGCATAGAGACTCAACTTACGCCCACGGAATACCTGGTGTTATAATCGATAGTGCGGATAAAAACTTTCTACAGCTTAGGAAGAAACCAAATTT
>NZ_JANLWO010000411.1:0-2906 GCF_031364565.1 Chamaesiphon sp. OTE_20_metabat_361 | reverse complement strand
TTGGGTCAAAATGTTTATGGTGGTAGAGTTACTTATCTAGCTCAGGATCTCAATAGCAATCTACCTGTAGTTATCAAGCAATTTCAGTTTGCGACTACTGGCAATACTTGGAGTGATTACGATGCTTATCAGCGCGAAGTCGAGCTACTGCAACAACTCAACCATCCGCGTATTCCTAAGTATTTAAACTCGTGGGAAACACCAACGGGATTTTGTTTGGCACAGGAATACAAGTCGGGAACGATCTTGACTGGTTCGGGACGAAATTTCACCCTCGATGAAGTCAAGCAAATCGCGATCGATATTTTAGAAATATTGATTTACTTACAGCAGCAGCAACCACCAATTATTCATCGCGATCTCAAGCCAGAAAATATCCTAATTGACGATCGCGATGTCTATGTTATCGACTTTGGATTTGCCCGCAATAATCATCCCGATCTGACTGCTAGCAGCACGATTAAAGGGACGCTGGGTTTTATGCCACCCGAACAGTTATTCAATCGTCCCTTGACTAAAGCATCAGATTTATATAGTTTGGGTGTGACTTTAGTCTGTTTATTAACAAAGTCTAAATCGACAGAGATCGATCGACTGATCGACCATAATTATCGATTGGATTTGCCAACTCATTTAGGACATTTACCATCCAGCTTTTTAGCTTGGCTGACCAAAATTACCGACCCAAATCCCGATGCTCGTTATCCAGATGCCCAGACTGCTTTGACTGCACTGCATACGCTCGATCGGGCGATCGAACCTCCCAGATTTCAACCAAAATTAATTGGATTGGGTGTACTCGCACTGATTGGATTATCAGTAATTCACAAACAGATCGTACCAATCGGGCAGCACTCAATTTCACCGTCGGCAAATTCAATCTCTATTGCCCAATTACAAGCCGATAAAGGCTGTCCTGGTTGTAATCTAACAGGCATCAATTTACGGGGGCAAAATTTACAAAGCTATGACTTTGCAGGTGCCAATCTGACTGGTGCAGATCTGCGCGATGTCGATCTGCGAGGGGCGAGTTTGCGTGGTGCAAATCTGACTGATGCGATGTGGCATGGGGCTAATTTAACTAGTACCGATCTCCGTGAAGCTAACTTGCCAGACAAGACAGCCTCCGATTGAAATCGGGGCTAGTGATGCAAAGTCCGCCTACGCGGACTAGTTAATCAGTCCGCGTAGGCGGACTTTGTTACACTAGCCCCGATTTAAATCGGAGGCGGTATTAAAGCGAAGCCAATATCCTTAACCCGAACTGGGATTAAATAAGAAACTGGCATATGGAGCAATCTGGCAGCAGTTAGGAATTAGTAAATAACACTAAATTTACTCCACAATTTTTCGCATTGCTTTAATTTCCGAGCGATGTTTCTTTGCTGCCAACCTCCGCCGTTCTTGACCTTTACTTGGCGTTCTAATTTTGCGCGGTAATACCACCACCGCAACGCTCAAAATCAACTCCTTCAATCGATCGAAAGCTGCCGATCGATTGCGTTCTTGACTGCGATGTTCTTGTGATTTAATCACGATTACACCTTCATTAGTAATCCGGCGATCGGTTAGTTTTAGCAACCGTTCTTGATACCATTCAGGTAAAGACGATGCTCGAATATCAAATCGCAAATGAATCGCCGTCGCTACCTTATTTACATTTTGACCGCCAGCACCTTGCGATCGAATGGCGCTAATCTCGATTTCACTAAGCGGCAAACTGATGGTTTTGGATATCTCGAACATGACGGATTTGATAATGTTGGGCTTGGTATTGCTTCACCCGTACTATCTATTTTAACCGATCGAGATTAAGATATTAATCGCAAGTAATCGATCGAGGTAAGGTTTGAGCGTCGCTGCAATTAAAACTCGATCGCCAGCTAATCTGGTATGTTCCAGACAAGCCAAAATCATCGCTCTACTAACTGGAGTATAAAATACCGAAATTAATTGCCCGATCGCGCGATCGAGTTCCGGTAATACATGGTAATTAATAACTAGTTGTTGCCGTTGTTTGGCGATTTTTAAGTAATTATCCAACATCATCCCCTCCAGTCAGAGCGATGTTGTATCATAGCTTACTTAATTTAATAGGATAGGAAAATCCAGAGATGTGTGTACTCACATCTTGCATCAAAACATAGCTACTAGTATTTTAGCCCACACGCCACTGGAAAGGCTACGAACCTTACTAATCTCTAGCGTAGCCTCTTATGAGAGAGAATCGTGCGACATTACTGAGTAACGACCGAGCAGATCTAGTATGCATAAGTAACCAATCCTTTTTTGCAAGGGATTTTACTACCTGCTGACGGTGTTTGACTGATTCCATTGGTAGGGATGCCTGCGGCGGATAAGCCTTCAGCGATGCCTGTAGAGAATGACAGTGGCTCCGTATTTATTTTATTGTCAATACTCGAACTTATTGGTGTTGTCGTCGGACTTATTGGTGTTGTCAATTAGAGCAATATCTCAAGGGCGAATCAATGCCCACCGAAAGTCTCGACGAAGTAACTGGAACCCTCCGATTAGCTATTGCCGCAGATGACCTAATGGTGCCCTTCCGCCCTCAGTCCAAAACTCCCAAGGGTCAGAGGTATCATCCAAAAAGTCTATACATATCGTAACAATCGATGTGTTATTTATTCCAGCCACCTGGGAATACTAATAATGTTGACAGTTGAGTGTTCATCACTACCTCGTCAGTAAAATTGACAATTCCAAGTTTTCATCTTCATTTGAGGAGCCATTGATTGTGGTGATAAGACCACCTAAATATAACTCTCAAGGTTTTACCTTGGCGGAAATGCTGATAACCCTTGTCGTAGCTGGCATTATCGCGGGATTTGCAGTACCCTCATTGCTGTCATTAAATAAACCATTACGCGATGGTACATTGCTAT
>NZ_JANLWO010000151.1:0-2390 GCF_031364565.1 Chamaesiphon sp. OTE_20_metabat_361 | reverse complement strand
TCTGTCTTGATTCGCTAAACCGTCGGGGAACCCGACGAGCGCGAATCGCTCCCAAGCTTGGGAGCGGCGTTTTTATGTCTATGGTTCCCCCCGAAGAAAAAATCGACGCATCGAACGGGAGGTTCCCTCCCGTTTTTGTGCGTCAAGACAACGACAAGACAGAGGGGTTGGGGGTGAGGGCAAGGTTTGTCGGTTGTACAAACCGGATTTGTTGTCAGATAATGAAAAACCAACAGATCGATCGATCGGTTGGTAAGATAGCTGTGTTGGGAGGAGAAAACTCATTCCTTAGACTCTGCCAAAAACTGATACTAGCTGGTATGTGACCGCTTGGGACGTTAATGCTGAATTGTAAAGCTGGTTGTTATCTCTTATTAAGAATTGTAACAAACATCTTGCCAAAACGCAAGAAATCCTCCGGAGATTCTCTCTAGGAGGATAATGCAGCTTAATTAAATTTAAAGCTCTATGTGGCTCAAACTTGCGGCAAGCGGCTCGACCGTGAATTTTGGGGAGAAAAGGCAGAGGAGTCGATCGGGAAAATTTGCTGACCGACTCCCGCACGTTCTGTTAAACCACCCTGTAAGCTCTCTGGGAACTAGATAAATTAGATTCCGATCGAGTACAGATGTGAACAGCTTAACCTAGATCCCCGTAGATCCAATGGTTAAAAGGTAACTAAAAAGTCATGATTCATCATGTAAGGTCGATCGAGAGCAAATATAACTAGTGCTAGTTATGGGTTGTTAGTGTGGGTAGATGGGAGATGGGAGATGGGAGATAACTAGTAGGGTGGGCATCGCCCACCGTATAGGTTTTAGGCATTATCTATTTAATAAATATTTGCACCCACCTACCGATCGAGATTAAGCTGGCACCGTATAAGCGATGAGCTGTCCGACTCTTTGGCGCAAGGTTTCGAGACTCAGCCGCTCGGAGGCAGAGATAAATACCGCATTAGGGAACTCTTCCTCAGCTTGAGCTAGTCTGTCACTATCGACCCGATCGATCTTATTAAACACGATCAGCGATGGCCCTGGGGCGATCGGCATCTCACTCAAGATTCCCATCACGGAGCGAATATGGCTGTGCCAAGCGGGATGGGACAGATCGATCAGATGGATCAGCGCATCGGCTTCGGTAACTTCCTCCAGGGTGGCGCGGAAGGCATCCATCAGTGGTGGTGGTAGCTCGTGAATAAAACCAACTGTATCGGTGAGTAATATTTGCCGCAAGTCCCCATCATTGCTCGCTGGTACCTGAAACCGTCGCGTTGTCGGATCGAGGGTGGCGAATAACTGGTCGGCGATGTAGACTTCGGAATTAGTTAGGGTATTGAGCAGGGTGGATTTACCTGCATTAGTATAGCCGACTAGAGCCACAGACGGAACATCGTGATGCTGGCGTTGGAGCCGCAGCCGCGAACGATGTGCTTGGAGTTGGTTCACGTCCTGCTGAAGTCGTGAAATTCGCTTTTGAATCGTCCGGCGTTCGGTCTCTAATTTGGTCTCTCCAGGCCCTCTAGTGCCGATCCCACCACCTTGGCGAGACATGGCTTGACCGCGCCCAGTTAGACGCGGCATCATGTATTCTAGTTGGGCTAGTTCGACTTGGAGTTTACCCGCTCCAGATTGAGCGCGTTGGGCAAAGATGTCTAAGATCACCTCAGTTCTGTCTACTACCCGAATTCCGATTTGGGTTTCCAGATTTCGTCCTTGGCTGGGGGAGAGATTGCAATCAAAGACAATCAGATTCGCCCCGATTTTTTGCGCGGCGAGGGCGATTTCTTGGATCTTGCCTTCGCCAACTACCGTTTGGGGGTGGGGTTTCGATCGCTTCTGTTGGACGGTTTGGAGGACTTCCCCGCCAGCGGTTTGGACTAATTTAACGATTTCTTCTAAGCCATCATTAAATCGCTGAGTAGTCACGTAGTCAGTTTTGACACCTACTAATAATACGCGATCGGTTTCATCGGCGACGTTCTGATTGGCAACATCCCGCGCGTATTCACTTTCGATCCCATCGACTAGATCTAGAAAGTCTCGATCGCTCAGATCCTCTAAACTCAACGGCGGCGAAATCGTCCAGTTAATCTCTGGATGTGGCACTAGGTGTGCGAGATAGGTATCTTGAATATATCCCGTCGCACCCCCACCACGCTTTTGAAAGCCGCTGCCAGTAATGTTCAAAATCACCAGCGCATCCAGCCGCTGGATCGCCATCGAGGTGAGTGCGCTCTCACTGGGGATTTCCGATTTGAGCTGAGTCGAAATACACCGAATCCCACTCAACCGCTCCGCACCATAGCGGGGTAATTCTAACGGGGGAATTTGAGTTTGACCGGGAGTACCCACACCCAAGCGAATAATTTGACCGCGCCGATTGATATA
>NZ_JANLWO010000149.1:0-2540 GCF_031364565.1 Chamaesiphon sp. OTE_20_metabat_361 | reverse complement strand
TGCGAGGGTAAAACCGGAATTCCGACCTCTCGAAATAATTCTTTAGCTTGGTACTCTAGTAAATCCATGCAGCGGGGGAGAGGGGAGAGGGTAAAGGGTAAAGGGTAAAGGGTAAAAGGTAAAAGGTAAGAGGGATAGCTTGATTATGAGCGGCGATCGGCTAATAATCTCATTAATAATTTAGTACATATTCGCTAGCGATCGCTGCAATTCTATTACTCACATCTTGCCCCAGCGACGCGCGCTCTTCGGCTTTGCCGAGGGTTTAGCGCGTCAAGACAGTATCTAAAAATAGACTTAAAATTTACTTCTATGTACTATCCACTATCCACTATCCACTAAAACACTATTCACTTTGTTTTAAAGCAAGATGTGAGGAAACTAGTCTTTCAGCGGTGGTTCTGCTTTAAGTTCGCCATTAGGGCCGATCGTCACCTTACCACCAATAGCCCTGATTTCGACGATCGCCCGTTTAATCACAAATTCATCGATAGCCGAGCTGAGTACCATATTCCAGGTATCGAACCGTGCTTGTTTACTATCGGGATTACGGGCTAAATAGTTAGCAGTATTTTGGGATAGTCGCGCCACATTTTGGGCTTCACGGTCGGGATGCACTCGCGCCCACGCAGCCGCCGTTGCCATTGAAGTACGAGCATCCTGAACTCTACCTAAAAATAGTAACTCATCGATCGCCTTCATTCGCCAAATATAGTAACTGCGAGCGGGCACATTGGGAGACAATGACTTCAATCCTTGATTCATCAGCGCGACGGCGCGTTCTGGTTGCCCGGAATAGAGGGAACCCGTACTAGAGAGGTAAATATAAGCATACAAAAATCTGGGGTCGCGATCGAGAATCGCTTCAAAATGCTCGATTACTGCTCCATAGCCAGCTTTTTCACGGACTTCAGTATCGCCAAAGTACTGAGCAAAACCCATAAAATGCCAATTGGCAACTACATTATCAAAGCCAAACGTCGGCAATGTTTTGGCGATCGCTAATTGAGCTTTGAGCTTGGCTTCTTCTTGTTGTAGTACTGGCTTAGTCAAGTTTTTCCGCTGATACTTGAGCACTGCTAATTGAGACGTTTGCAGATAGATAATGACGGCAAATGCGCCGCAAATACTCGCGACTTGGATGAGGGTAGTCGGTGAGAGCTGGGATAATTTTGCCCTAAATTTATCCCAAACTGAAGTTGGTATAGATACTGACATATATTTGCTAACTTTGCTCCAAAATGATAGTTAATAGCTGAAAATTGGTAACTTAGATAAATAGCTCTAGTCCGATGACCCTTGTGGTCTTGCCTGCTCGCCGAGACGCTACGCGTAACCGAGAGCTTGCGTGCGCTTACGGCGATCGAAACCTCAGAGCCACACACATCAATTGCCAGGAGTAAAGTTAATTATGGAAAATAGCAAAAAAAGTATTTGGACAAAAGTATTCATAATTTGCTCTGGGGTTGCTTTCATGGGTACGAGCTTACTCAGCGTCAGCGGGATGATTAGTAGCTCGAATCAACCCACCGCCAGTGAAAATGCCGCCCAATCTCAGAATGCCCAACTTCAAGCCGAAGAGAAAGGTTTTGTCACAGTTTTACAACGCGAACCTAACAATCAAACGGCACTGCGCGGTTTAGTCCAGATTCGGCTGCGCCGAGGGGATGCCCCAGGTACCAAAGCTGCTCTCGAACAGCTCGTCAAACTCAATCCCACTGACAAAAAGTACAAAGAATTTCTCGATGCGGTGAACGCACAGATGGCTGCACCTAAAAATGTGGGTACTCTAAAACCAAGTGAGATCGCACAGCCATCCACACCGTCTAGGTAACCAAACTCCAAATTATCTCGAACATTTCTAGCCCGGTGGTAATCTGTTCTATAAAATTTGGGAATAATAGGCAAGTAAATGTTGTTTGAGGTCATTCCACTTAAAAACGATTAGGCTTTTCAGACATCCTCTGAGAGGTAGCAGCTCATCACAAAATGATTAAAAAAGACCTAAGACAAAAAGAGTACCAGTTATTTCTGATAACCTGGGCACTTATTTTTATGCAGCTCGACCCAAGCTTCCGATTAAAAAGAGTTCAACCCACTAACTATATTTATGAACAACAATAAAAGCGAAAAAAATAGAGATATATTTATTTCCTATGCTCAAAACTTTGAGGATGTATTGTTAAATCGTGTCTTCAGGGATAGACTAGACGGCTTTTATATTGATATCGGTGCTTTGCACCCGACTTCTGACTCCGTAACAAGAGCTTTTTACGATCGGGGATGGTCGGGGATTAATATTGAACCAATCAAGGATTTCTATGATGCGATCTGTCGAGAGCGGTGTAGAGACACCAATTTGAATATTGCTGTTAGCGATAGAGCAGGTAACTTAGAGTTTTTTCAGATAGTTCAACAACCCGGAAACTCGACATTAGATAAGAAAATCGCAGATAAAGTTGCTAGCGAGAAAGGATTAGATGTTATTTCTTATAATGTTGCTGTTAATACCTTAGCGGATATTTGTGAAGAATACATCA
>NZ_JANLWO010000126.1:0-7284 GCF_031364565.1 Chamaesiphon sp. OTE_20_metabat_361 | reverse complement strand
GTCGGTTATGCCAGTCCTTACAACCCTCGGGGTTTGGAATTGATTGCCCGCCATCGGCAAAGTGGCAAGGTCTATCGGCTCCCCCTGCTCAAGCCGAGGAGCAAAACTCACGATCCGCGATTTTGGCTGCCCCAAGCTGGCAAAATCTCAGTGGATGTGCAAGCTCAAATTCCCCAGGCGGCACCGTTAGGAACGTACGAGCTGTTGCTAAACCTCCCAGATCCGCTGCCCAAACTCGCCAATCGCCCAGAGTACTCGATTCGCTTGGCTAACGAACAAACGTGGGAAGCTAAAACCGGATTTAATTCACTCCGTCGCACAGTTCAGGTAACTAGATAAGTCGCCTTCAGATCTACGCGAAACGTCGCGATTACCTCCGGTAGGCTGTGCCTACGGCAGGCTACGCCAACGCCAACGACGGCATTAATATTGCTAAATTTACGCCATTTTCAGTAAGACGCTAGTAATATTTTTTACATTAGTTTAAGGTAGTATTGATGTATGATACTACATATTCTACTGTGAGAGAGCGATTTGATGCCGTTATCTGAATCACAAACATCAATGAGAGTTACTTTAGTTATTTATGGATTAGGCAGTGGTGGCGCAGAGCGAGTCATGTCTATTATCGCCAACTACTGGGTCGGTCAGGGTTGGGATGTAACTCTAATTATGCTAGTCGATCCGACTAAACCACCCTTTTACCCGCTAGATCCCCGCGTCAAAATTCAGTCGCTGGGGATTGCCACAAAGTCTAGCCATCCGCTGGAGGCGATCTTTGCTGCGGGTTGGCGGGTTAGGGTGTTGCGACGAGCGATAGTTGCCAGCCAACCTGATGCTATCGTCAGTTTTATGAGTGCTGTCAACGTCCATACCATCCTTGCTGGCTGGAATTTAAATATACCGATAATTGTCAGCGAACATACTTATCCTGGCGCGATCGATATCAACCGGATTTGGCAACTACTGATGAAGTGGTCTTATCGTCATGCCGATCTAGTTACCGTCCTCACTCAGAATGCTATCCCTTTTTACCCACCAGCGGCTGGATATCAGACGATCGCGATTCCCAATCCCATTTTGACGCCAGCGCCAGCGATCGAGACAGCCCGATTATTAGCTACGCCCAGTCTGATTGCCGTTGGTCGGCTCGAACATTGTAAGGGCTTCGATCTGCTGCTGAGGGCATTTCACCAGCTTCAGGCGAAATACCCCCAGTGGCAGCTCACTATTCTGGGTGAAGGCAAACACCGCGCGGCTCTAGAAGAATTGCGATCGCAGCTAGCATTAACCGATCGCGTCCATTTGCCCGGTGCTGTGACCAATGTGCGCGAGTATCTCCATCAAGCAGATTTATTTGTGCTGTCATCTCGCATCGAGGGCTTTCCGATGGCGTTGTGCGAGGCGATGGCTTGTGGTTTACCCGTGGTGGCTGCCGATTGTCTCAGCGGCCCTCGGGATATTATTGACGATGGGGTCAATGGTGTCTTGGTGGCAACAGAAGATGTCGATGCTTTGGTCGCTGGATTGGATGCCTTGATGTCCGATCCGGCTCGCCGTCACCACTTGGCCCAACATGCGCCGCAAGTGCTCGATCGCTTTGGCTTAGAACGGGTGATGGCGACCTGGACGGAGGCGATCGAAAAATCGATCTATCGTCGTCAATACTCTCAGCGAACATCCAAGTCACTCTAACCGATTTTCATCGATATTACACATGCCAATTTCTCAGATTAAGGGCAGGATCGTTGCCGTTTATAATTATTTCATGGCGCTGTTGCCAGTAAGATTAGCAAATCAATTAATTTGGATCGATCGACAATCCAATTGGTCGATATCGATCTATGAAGGTAAGAGTTTTCAACACCTTCAGCCAACAACAGTAGTTACCAATCCCGTACTCACTCGCCGCGATGTCACCGATATTGTGGCGGCATTTGTCGCCGATCCATTTCTAGTTAGAGGTGCTAATGAGTGGTTGATGTTCTTTGAAGTTTTCAACCATAGTAGTCAAAAAGGGGAGATTGCTTTTGCGCGCAGTCAGGATGGTTATCGCTGGAATTATCAGCAGATTATTATTGCTGAAGACTTTCATCTTTCATATCCCTATGTCTTTGAATCTGGATCTACTTGGTACATGATTCCGGAATCCTGCGAGGCAAATTCAATTCGATTGTACCGCGCTAAAAAATTTCCAGGCACTTGGGAATTTGTCCAGGAAATCTCGATCGGCAGTCGGTTTGTCGATGCTTCGATCCTCAATTTTAATGATATCTGGTGGTTGTTTGTCGGGATCGAACCGACAGAAGGCAGCCCCTGCAATCTCATGAAATTGTATTATGCCGATAGTTTATTGGGTGAATGGGTAGAGCATCCTCAGAGTCCGATCGTCAAAGATAGTGTGGAGATTTCCAGACCAGCAGGTCGAGTCCAAATTGTTGCCAATCGCCCGGTTCGGTTCGCGCAAGATTGTACTAAAACTTATGGATATAATGTGAGGGCAATCGCGATCGAGTCTTTGACCAAATCGACATATCTAGAGGCGCAAATACCCCTAGATAGTCATTATTTATTTAAGCTAGGAACGATGTCGTGTAACCACATTGGGATGCACCACATCGATTTTGTCAGCACGGATGACGATCGTTGTATTGCTTGTGTTGACATGCGGTAATGGAGACTTAACAGCTACTACTTTTCTGGAGATAAGTCGATGCTGTAGACTTTTTTACCGTCTAAATTGTGATGTGCCACAGTCATCACTTGACTCTCACCACTAATCTTAACTCGTCCAAAAAATTGCAGTCCCGCCGTGGGTGGAATGTTTTGGGGACTTCCGGGTGGGACACTGCTAAACTTGACCTGTGGGCCGAAAGTATTATCTAATTCATTCGGCCCAAAAGTACCTGCATGAAGTGGCCCCGTCACGAATTCCCAGAAGGGATAAAAATCTTGAAACTGTGCTAGGTTTGGATCGTAGTAGTGCGCCGCTGCATAATGTACATCTGCGGTGAGCCAAACGACATTCCGAATTTGATTGGATTTGATGAATCGCAATAACTCAGCGAGTTCTAATTCTCGTCCGAGGGGCATTCCATTACCATTGGCAGCATTTTCAAATGCCTTGGCACCATCGCGAATCATTAAGCCAACGGGCATGTCACTCGCAATTACTTTCCAGGTTGCTTGGCAATTGAGTAAGCTTTGCTTTAACCATTGCAGTTGTTGGTTGCCTAAGAAAGCTGTTTCCGAACTTGAATTTGGCTGGCGATTCGGGGAATTTCGACCACGCTCGCTCCGTTTATCTAACATGAAGATTTCAAGCGCCGTGCCATAGTTGAAGGAGCGATAAATCTGTGCGGGATTGCTCCCGCTGAGCCGAATCGGCACGTACTCTAAAAAGGCTTGTTTGCCCCGACTCGCGAGTAGATTTACATCTTTGACCTTGTAGCGATCGTCATTTTTAATTATTTGATTGGGATACCAATTATTGCGGATTTCGTGGTCGTCCCACTGCACTAGCTGGGGTACTTCCGCATTAAATCGCCGGACGTTTTCATCCATCAAATTATAGAGATAATTGCCGCGAAATTCCGCGATCGTTTCCGCAACTTTAGATTTTTCTGCCGTGACTAAGTTGCGCCAAATTTTACCATCTGCCAGTTTAACCTCAGATTTAATCGGGTTGTCTGCATAGATTGTATCTCCTGAGTGAATGAAAAAATCTGGCTTCAGTCGTCGCATTGCCTCATAAATTCTCATCCCCCCAAAGTCAGGATTAATGCCCCAGCCTTGCCCTGCGGTATCTCCGCCCCATACAAACGTGATGTCTTTGCCTCTTTGGGGAACTGTCCGAAAGGATCCGCTGGTGGGGGCGCTGATGAGCTTTTCGTCATCTAGATCTTGAAATCGAACTCGGTAGAACACGGATCGTCCAGTTGGGAGTCCAGTGAGGGTCAGCCGTGCAGTGTAGTCACTCGCGGCTAACGCCACTGACCCGCCGATCTGTCTGGAGTTGCGGAATGTGTCATTGTCAGCATACTCTACCAACATCCGCGCAGGCCTGTCGCTGCGACTCCAGATGACAGCACTACCCTGAGTGATATCCCCACTCGCGATACCGTAAGAAATTTTAGGACGCAGTTTGTCGGATGGTACGATCGCGGGTGCAGAATGGATAAAGCTAGCGTTGGTCAGCAAGTTGGCGGCAATCGTACCGCTACCAGCGAGAGTCGAACGAATCAAAAATTGCCGACGCGATTGACTTGCCATAGTGCCTCACTGGGTAATTACTTTTTGTCGTACATTATTTATGTATCATTATTGTAAGCGATTTTGCTGGCGAGCAAATAAATATAATTACTGAAGAAAACCTGGCGACGATCGACGAAAAAGTCCAATATTGTTATGCCTGCATCCTAAGTTAAAAAACCTAAATATTTAGGCGCGATCGCGATCGATTACTAATAATTTTTGTCATTAGAACATCGAAAGTAGCAGTCAATTTCGGCACTAAATTGATGAATGTCTGTAAACTGTTAGAATGAAGTTTAAAGATAAACACCCTGTTAGAGCTGCAATTAGAGCGATCGTTGATGAAAGTTACATTAGTTATTTATGGATTATGGGGTGGTGGCGCAGAACGCGTCATGTCGATCGTTGCAAATTACTGGGTTACTCAAGGTTGGGATGTAACTTTGATTTTACTAGTTTCACCTACTAAACCACCTTTTTATCCATTAGATGCTCGCATCAAACTCAAGCCGTTAGATGTGGCTGGAGATTCGGCAAATGTGCTGGCAGCTATTGGCAACGCTTGGCAGCGGATATCGGTATTGCGGCGCGAGATTATTGCCAGTAAACCTGATGTGGTCATCAGTTTTATGAATTCTGTCAATGTTTATACGATCGCTGCCTGTGCGATGTTGAATATGCCAACGATTGTCAGCGAGCATATTTATCCTGGGGCGAATGATGCCAACAAAATTTGGCAGTTCATGATGAAGTGGACTTATCGCTATGCGGATTTAGTTACAGTTTTAACTCAAAATGCACTGCCATTTTATCCAGCAAAACAAGGGTATCGCACGATCGTGATGCCCAATCCAGTCATTCAGCCAGATCCTGTCCGGGATACGACGCGGTTGTTGACCAATCCAAGCTTACTCGCCATCGGCAAACTCCATCCTCAAAAAGGTTTCGATCTTTTACTCGCAGCGTTTCACAGACTTCAACCTAAATACCCCGAGTGGCAACTGACGATCCTCGGTGAAGGCGATCTCCGATCGGAATTAGAAGATCTCCGCACCCGATTGCAATTAACCGATTGCGTTCATTTTCCCGGTTTAGTCACCAATGTCCGTGAATACCTCAGTCAAGCGGATTTATTTGTGATGCCATCGCGATTTGAGGGCTTTCCGATGGCGTTGTGTGAGGCGATGGCTTGCGGGTTGCCCGTGCTGGCTGCCGATCGTCTCAGCGGCCCTCGGGATATTATTGAGGATGGGATTAATGGGGTCTTGGTGGCAACTGAGGATGTCGATGCGTTGGTCGTCGGATTGGATGCCCTGATGTCCGATCCGGCTCGCCGTCAGCAATTAGCGAAAAATGCGCCGCAAATTCTCGATCGCTTTGGGTTGGAGCAGGTGATGGCGATCTGGCAAGAGGCGATCGATCGAGTAATCTCGCGCCGACGACGTTAGGGACGAAAGAGGTGGTGGTGGTGGGGATGATACAAGCGCGATCGCGTCTGGTTGACATTTCCATCAATTTGTGACAAAGCGGGACTGATAATATACATCGTCGTCCGGACGAGATGTTCGCGGGCAGTAACTGTTGCCATCTCCGTCAGGGGCACGATCCAGATTTGCTCGTCCTCCCAGCCGACGCGAAAACAGATGGCAACTGGTGTCTGGGGCGGATAATGCTGGAGGAGTTGAGCCTGCGCCGTCTCGACGTGGCGGGCGGCTAAATACAGGCACAAACTTGCCTGATGAGCGGCTAAACTCGCCAAATCTTCAGCCTGGGGCACCGCCGAAGCGTTACCCATCGGACGCGTGAGGATAATCGTCTGGACGATCTCCGGGACAGTTAATTCGGCTTGGATCCTCGCCGCCGCCGCTTGAAAGGCGCTAATTCCCGGCACTAATTCGATCGATACCCCCGCCGCCCGAAAAGCCTGGATTTGCTCGGTAATCGCACTATACAACGTCAAATCGCCAGAATGGAGCCGCGCGATCGTTAAGCCAGAGCGGACGCGGGCGACCACAATTTCGACAATCTGTTCGAGGGTGCGATCGCTGGTTTTGATGATTTCGGCATCTGGGCGGGCGCATTCTAACAGCCGCTCGGGAATCAAGGAATCGGCATACAAAATCACCGCCGCAGTAGCAATAATCCGCTGTCCTTTGACAGTTAGTAAATCTGGATCGCCAGGGCCAACACCGATAATATATACATTCGGGATCGATCGATCGTGCTGTGCTAATGGCAACTCGGTATTTTCGCTCATTTAGCTATGATACAACGCTCCCACATCAAATCCGGTTTGTACAACTTACGAACCTCAGCCCTCACCCCCAACCCCTCTGTCTTGACCCAAACGCACGCTGAGGGAACCTCAGCGCGATTTGGGTCGCTCCCAAGCTTGGGAGAGGGGAGCCAGAGCCAGAGGCGATGGCGGGGTGAGGGCAAGGCGGATTTAGTATCACATGGCACTCAATCATGTCGATCGCCAAGCGAACTGAAAGATCGACTAGATCGGCCTACACGAGAGAAATCTGTCGATATTTTGGCTGATTCTGGCACCTGTTTTCTCCCAGGTATATTTGTCCCAAACCATCCGATGACCG
The DNA here is from genome assembly GCF_031364565.1 of Chamaesiphon sp. OTE_20_metabat_361. Lineage (NCBI taxonomy): Bacteria > Bacillati > Cyanobacteriota > Cyanophyceae > Gomontiellales > Chamaesiphonaceae > Chamaesiphon > Chamaesiphon sp. OTE_20_metabat_361. The sequence goes on along the minus strand of NZ_JANLWO010000126.1, from coordinate 433 downwards.
TATTCGCCAAAAGATTTACATTTTTGCGGGGATGCCAGCAGTTCGATCGCTTTTTGGGCAAGCTGGTGCGGATTATCTACTTCTACGAGATAGCCACTTTTTCCCTCGATCGTAAATTCAGGTCGCGAGCCGCCATTTGTGGTAATCACTGGCAGTTTATGAGCCATCGCTTCAAAACAGACATTAGGATTGGGGTCGAATCTAGTCGGCAAACAAAACACAGAGGCTTTTTTATAATACTCAGAGACTTCCGGCAAGGGAACTTTACCGACGATATTACAATTGGGAGTAGTGACTTTAGGCGAACAACCGACAATATCTAGAGTGGCATTTGGAAATTTATCTAGTACCATTTTGAAAGCTTCTTCTAAGATCGGGCCACCTTTTCGCTCCCATTCGATCCCAACAAACAAAATTTTCTGATGGTGATATC
>NZ_JANLWO010000125.1:0-1769 GCF_031364565.1 Chamaesiphon sp. OTE_20_metabat_361 | reverse complement strand
GATCGAGTAAAAACATGTCAGTAGGGGATAGGGAATAGGGGATAGGGAATAGGGGATAGGGAATAGGGGATAGGGGACTAGGGGACAATTGCGGTTCTCTTTACCTCTTACCTTTTACCTCTTACCTTTTACCTTTCCCCTTTCCCCTTTCCCCTTTACGTGAATTCAAACGCTGGACAAAAGCCATCGGGGGTGACACGAAAGCCATTGAGGGGCGATCGCAAATTATGACAGCGAGCGCCGCGTTGATAGCGACAGTTGCCACAACAGTGAACGCTGGGGTCTAATTTAAGTTCTTGCTGACGATCGATCGTTTCGCGCTGAGAGATCCCTCTGAGCACGATCTCTTCCCCTTGCCATCTGGCTTCGAGCAGTCCGGTATCGGCAAAATTATGCCAGCGCGGGTCGCTAGAAATCGCCGTGGGTAAGGTAATATTAATCTCGCTTTCGAGTTCGGTCAGTTCGCCTTCATAGTTGGGATCGGCTGGCGGTGCGGGTTGGACAAAGGTATCGCCAACTGGCAAGGAAACTAATGTCCCCGCTGCTGGCGAGTGGAGATGGTAGCGATTTTGCAGTTCTTCTAAGGCGGTGAGATCTGCTAGATATGGCACACGACCATGTACGAACACCACATGTTTGGGGCGGATATTATGAATTAATTGCGCCGTACCCGCACCGTCAGAGTGCTCGCTGAGCAAATAAGTTTCGCTAGTAAGTTGGTTGGTAGTGTTGGGAGGTACCGTCGTCCCATGCGGTGAGGATGGGGATAATACCAACCAGGGAAAAGGGTGTCCCGCCGTATACAGGTTGAGATCGCGATCGATCTCGGTGATGATGATACACTGCCGCTGGTGAATGCTTATCTGATTTGCTGGGGTGAGCTGACGGACGTGCGGACGCACCTTTTCATCCCAAAATAGCGATTGATGCCGAGCGAAGTTTTGCACCGCTGGCGGAAAATTTGGGAGTAGCGATAAATAAGCATCGCAGCCAGCGGCAATCTTGCCATCTACCCAGATATCGATATCGCGTCCGGTAAATAGATGATGACTCCGCAGCAAGATCAGTAATTCTTGGGCGATGCCGAGATTATTGACTGGTAAAATAATTGACTGCTGCTGGGTAATCGCTAGATCGATCCGCGCCATCAGCGTATTTTCCTGCTTGCGGCGATGGGGATGACGAGCCGTCCCGTAACTCCCCTCAACAATCAAGACATCGGGATTGAGATTGCGAATCGAGTCGAGGTGCAAGCCATCGACCAAGCGCGAATTTGATAAGAAAAAGTCGCCAGTATAAAAGACGCTATAAGACTGATAAAAACCCGTGTAAGTCAACAATACCGCCGCCGCACCCGGTAAATGTCCCGCTGGAAATAGTTCGGCAGACAAGCCATCTTGAAACTCGATCGATCTGCGCCACGGCAAAGCCTGCCCGATTTGGGGCACTTGAGCCGCTACCTCCAACCAATTGAGCGGTAGTAGTAGGCTGGTAACTTCGCTGCTATAAATCGGTAATTTCGGCGCAGCACGATGCAGCGCCAGCAACCCCCGCGCATGATCGGCGTGAGCGTGACTACAGATAACTAAATCGCAAACAGGCAGACCATCAGCATCAATCAGCGGTGATATATCCGTCAGTCCACAATCTAATAAGATCCGATATGGCCCCATCTTGACTAACAAACACACGCCTTCATCACCATGACCCACGCCATAGGGAAGGCAGACCAAATCTTCGTTACTAGGTTGAGGTCGCGTAGACAAGGG
>NZ_JANLWO010000057.1:0-7672 GCF_031364565.1 Chamaesiphon sp. OTE_20_metabat_361 | reverse complement strand
ACTCTCGGAATTTAATCATATTAAAGCAAGTGCTTTAAGTGGTAATCTCATTATCCAAGTAGTAAATGTGCCGAGCTGGATGTTATGTTTTTCGGCAGGAGAATTAGCCGGAATCAGTGGCGGCATCGATGCGATCGAACGGTGGGAAAGAAATCTAGCATTAGCTTCACTAAATGTGCCGCTCGATCGACTAGTCAAATCTAACAATCATCAAGAAATATTTTTAAATTCTAATAAAATCGCTCAAAAATATGTAGTAGAAGAGGTTTTGTTTGACATCATTCAGTTCAGCCAAAATCAACAAGATCGACTAGCTTATCGCTTCATTACACTTAAAGAAAGCAATAATAATTTAAAATCGGCTATCCCATTACTAGACATTAAACCACTGCTGAGTAAAACGATTCAAACGTGGCAGGAATGGGAACAGCATGGCTTAGGAACTTGTGCGCCCAGTCTATTTCCACTGATTCATCCCTCAGCTAAAATTGATGACTTTGCGAATAATCGGGATTTGAAGTCGATCGTTTCGTCGATTGATGGTAGTAAATCGCTACGCAGTCTAGCAATTCATCACCAGCAAAAACTACTCGACGTAGCTAAATCTTTATCCCAACCGATCGAAGCTGGACTAATTACGTTATCGATCGCTAGACAAGCCACAACCGATCGCCGACAATTAGATCGCGACCGCCAGCTAACTTCAGAGTTAGATCTTGTGAACATCACTATCCCAAAGGATACTGGCGAGCTGGGAGTCGTTGGCATAGCCTCTGTGCAAGAGAATCGCCACCTGCCCTTAATTGCTTGTATCGATGATAGTCTCTCTGTCTACAAGCATTTAGAAAAAATTATCGTCGAGCATGGCTGTCGAGCTTTTGGGGTACAAGATCCACTCAAAATTTTGCCCAGTCTGATCAGAAATAAACCCGACTTGATCTTCTTGGATTTAGTCATGCCAGTGACTAATGGCTACGAGGTGTGCGAACAAATTCGGAAAACGCCATCATTAGTAGATGTGCCGATTATCATTTTAACGGGTAATGACGGGTTGATCGACAGAGTTCGGACTAAATTTGTCGGCGCAAATGGATTTCTCGGTAAACCGATCGAAGCGCGCTCGATCGTCAAAGCACTCGATAAATATCTCGACAAAAAACAGTCGAGCCGTCACTCCAAATCTACCCGCACTACGCAACAAGATCGAGTCTCAAATGGCGATCTAAATAGTGAAGTTACCAAACGAGTTTTGGTAATTGATGACGATCGAAATATTCGCGAGGTTGTCTCGATGTGTCTGCACAAACTCAAAGGTTGGGAGGTATGTGCCGTATCATCAGGACAGGAAGGATTGGATCGAGTTTTAACCAGCAGTCCCGACGCGATCGTCCTCGATGTGATGATGCCAGAAATGGATGGATTAGCTTTTTTGCGACAGTTGCGAGCTAATACCGATCGTAAATCGATCCCGGTGATTCTCTTGACCGCAAATCGCTATTTACCCGATCGCGATCTCCTCACCGAACTCGGTGTCGTCGAAACCATTTCCAAACCATTTTTACCGATCGATCTAGTCCGCCAGATCGATCGAGCTTTAGCCGGGGATTTTTGTGTGGTGTGACAATATAGGTAGATAAATGTTGCCAAATTCTCTCGATCGCATAGCACATACAAAGCCTAATTACCCTTGTCTAAATCAATCTGTCTTGAACTATGGTGAGAATGATTTCTGGATGGACTATGATTATTTCTAGGGATAGATCGTAGTCCATCTCTTAATCCGACAAATCAAAGTTATAGACATAATATTCGATCGCGTAGCGTAGGCAAAGCCAAATAGAGCCGATTGCCAATGACACACTTGCGCATTTGACACATACGTTCTAGCTTGTAAAGCGGGTGCTGATGTTGCTAATTTTTCGATTTTAGAGGCTGGGAACTAGAATTTTTTCCCAACTGGATCGAACACGAACTGAACTCGCTGATAGTTGTCGTTAATATATGTCATTAGTCCCCAAATCCCGATAATAATCCCCAGCATTTCGAGACTCTCCTCAATAGTTATAATTGCACCAAAAATTAAATTTTCAACCCCATGTCTTTCAGCATAGCTACCCCCAATCAACTCACAGCCAATGCAACCTGATAAGTAGATAGGTACCGCTTCCGATCGCACGATGTCAATTACAACTGGCTCGTTTTACCTATACTAATGTTGGATGGTTATAGTTCTCTATGATTTTTAGTAGGCGATCTGCTGGTGCATTTGCTAATTCTCTTGGTTCTAATTTATGCAATCCGTCCCCATAAACACGACCCTCATTAATCAGACTTTGAATTGGGATTGAATTTAGGGCTTGCCAAATATATTTTGGCAGTTCTGGATTTGTTGCAAATAGAGTTGATAAATATTCTTTTGGATACATCATTAGATAAACATTTGGGGCGATCGCTTTAGAATGGTTAAGAATGAAGCGAAAAGATTTGCTATCTTTAGATTGATTTCTTCCCATATACGGACATAAAAATATTGCTGGATCTCTATTTTCTTGCACATACCATAACGATCGATGGCTGCACAAGTAACGCGCTGATATCCCAGCATCTACGCCTTGTTTAAGGTAGTTCCAAACATCTGGATAGTTAATAGATAATTCTTCTGGCTGCTGTTTACAGGTTAGCAAGAAAAGTCTACGATCGATCTGAGGATTTCCTCGATCGTCTGCAAATATTTCAGTATCTATCAAGTATCGAGGACTCGGTAAGATTGGGGTTAACAGTTCGCTAGGAATATTAAACAGATCGATCTGTCCTGATGTAAGAATAAAAAAGTTATTAGCTCCGGTAGCGACTCCTCGCTTAATCTGAAATAGATCTGACAGCTTAGTCTCAGATTCGATTCTTGTTACCCGATCGCTTAGGGTAGAGGATCGATTCCATTTTGATACTTTTTTGAGAGTCTTTGTTGAAACAGAATGTGAGGAGATTGGCTCATTTATACTTCCCCCACAAGTGAATTTTACGGAGTATTCACCGACTGGCGGTGTATTCTTAAACCAAATAATTGAGGTGGATACTAGCGCACTTTCAAACTGTAATTCATCAGCATCAAATCGATGAACTCGAATTAATGTGACTCGATCGAGCAAATATTTTTTGATTTCTCTACCATAATTTACATCCATAAACTCAGCCGGAATTACCCAACAAGCCAGTCCATCTGGCGACATCCATTGATGTGCTGCTAATAAAAAGTAGCATTAAAGACCTGCAAGACCACTTAATTGAGTGCCAGTAGCTGCTATTCCTAGTTCCTTGAGAGATTTTTTCTTGTCGATCGATAGATGATGATGTCGAACATAAGGCGGGTTACAAATTAATAAATTAGCCCTATCTTTTTCATTCTGCGGTGCAATACTTTCTGTAAAATCGGCGATATTAAGTTGGAGCGGTGTATTAGCCCATAACTTAATGGCAGTTTCAGCAAAATCTCGTTGGCGTAGCCTACCGTAGGTAATCGATCTCATACCCAACCGCACTTTCGATTCGATCGATCGAAAATGATTGCAGCAAAGCAGAGTAAAAAGAACCAGTCCCAATTGCTGGATCTAAAAATCTAATTTTTCGAGCGGGTGGAAGTAAAGTTTTTGAATAATTAAGAATTTCGATCGCTAATATATTCGGTGTCGCAAATTGACCCAAACGGTTCCGTTCGGTGGAATTCTTAGCAGCATCTAGTTGTGTTTGTTCGATTATCCTCTGAGCTTCCGTTGAAGCAATGTCAAAAAATTGCTCATAATTCAAATTCTGCAAAGTCATTGATGCGATGCTCCCAAACCCAATCTATACCTTCCGCCGCTTCGTAGCCTAAATATCCAGTATCGAAGTAGCCACATAAGAATAAAACAAACTCGATTTTATTGCCATAGGTTGCGTTAAGTTGCTGTACTTTTCGGGCTTCTTCTTTTCTGCGCTTGTTGACATTTGCAAAGTCACCAGCCGATTTTGCTTCGATCGATAAGGGGATAGTCGCCTGATTGAGCAGTTTTACGCATAATCACCACATCAATGGGAATATTAACAGTTTTTCCGCCCTCATCAATCAAATTGACAGGTAAATTCAACCGAAAACTATATGTTCCTGGTGGCATTTCATCAAACCGCACCCTTTGAGTCGCAGATAATAACCGATAACCACGCTCATCAAGCCATGTAGCGATCTCTCTCAATTGTCTTGCTTCTTGGGCATTCCGCACGATCGGATCGGCTGATGCTCCACACAAACGATCTGCGATAATAGTAGATGCACGGTAAATTTCGGTTTCTGTTGGCGATTGATTCGTATCGAGCCAGGGAAGAATATCTCGATCTGCAAGCCTTGAAATAATGCTGGCAATCTTTTCTAATTCTTCATTCAGACGGTCGATGCTCAGTCTCACAGGTAATTTACCATAAATCTCCATTCGTTTAACGACACTCTCCGCGACACCAGATAACCCAATGAGTCGATCTCTGGCAATAGGTGGGCAAGTACACATCCTCAGTGTCGGAAGTATCTCTGGATTAGAACGGAGAATCGCTGAGATGATCTGTATCTAATATGTACATCTACTCATCTACTGCATCCACAGCCGTTGTTCGATCGGATTCTCGATACTCCCGCCCCAATTTCATTGCTTCATCATAGGCGGAATTTTCTGCAAAGGTTCCAGCTATTTTTTCCCACCAAGGTAAATTGACAGGGGTTGGATCGATTTTACGTTTAAGTCGATCGACTTCAGCTTCTAATAATGTCAGTCGTTCTTCTAATTGTTCTGACATATTCTATTTGTCCTTTGCTATTCAATTGTAGCCGATCTATCGGTTTCGATATTAGCTACTACGGCCTCAAAATCTGAGTCGTCTTCAAAAATACCTGCAAACTTTAATATCAGATGCTCCTCTTCGATCGATCCCAGCCGCTGTTTTACCTCTTCTGTTGTCAGAGTTAGACTTTTATTCTGGCGAATCGCTAACAATTGCTCAATAACTGCTGGATTAACTTCTAGCCCAACATCTAGATCTATCTGCCGATCGCACTTTTTATCTAGATATTCTTGCAGCCATTTTGACAGCTCGCGAATTTCATCTTTTGGTAATTGCTTAATAGCTGACTGAACTTCTAATCTAGTATTCATCACAGATACTCTAATCTAGTTGTTATAATTTCACCAAATTCTCTCGATCGAATAAGCATCAAAGGCTTTGTCTATACTAGCTATTAATATTTTCTCATTCATAGCTTGAGCAATGATTATTCTATCGAAAGGGTCGCGATGATGAAGTGGTAACAGATCGAGCGTATAAATATGCGATAACTCAATCTGCATAATTTTAATCTGATTTTCGCTAACTTGTGTTGCGATAATATCTGGTAAAGGTCGAGGCAAACTTAATTTACCCAAAGAAATTTTAATCTGAATCTCCCAAATACTTGCCAAGCTAACCAATAGTTCGTTGTCTACATCAAAGATAATATTCTGGACGCGATCGGAAATATTCGATACATCATTTGCCCACCAAATTAATACTTGTGTATCTAAAATGACCTTCACTCATCGACTCCCAACCAAAAGGAATCAGGTAATGGTTCGTTAAAATCATCACTCATGATAATTTTACCCTGCTCTAAATTAGGTATGCGTTGGCGTGCTGTTGTTGAGCTCGATACAGGCTGTTGACGTTTAATAGATTTAACAAACTGTAACACTTCAGATAATAGGTCTTCTGATGTTGATTCTAGTTCGCTGACGATTAGCTCTTTAGTATTCATGATAATTTAGCTAAATACTGCTACTTTCTATTGTAGATCGCTATTGCCCTTTCGACATCTGGCGATCGAATCCCACCACCACCCGATCGAATCAAAACAGCTCGATCGAACCAACCCCAAATCGATCGAGCTTTGCCTACACTACCCGATCGCAACCAAAGAAATCAACATTAATATCATCGCGGATTGTGCCAGGATCGATCGAGCGTCAATATCGATCGATCAATTGGACATAATCGATCGACAACTCGATAGTTAGAATTTGTGGGCATAATCCAGTATTGAAATAGGATCTTTATTTTGAAAGCTTGCCCGTTATACCAAACTAATTATTTATAGAAAGCCAATTTTGATAACAGGGAAGTTCAAGAAGTGGATTGATGCTCTCTTCTGTTCTGCTTATGTTAATTAACATATTACCGACTAGGTAACTATCTTCAGATTCGTTTTCTATACGATTGTCAATTTGCATTTGAATGTTATACCATCCATTTTCTAGATCTATTTTATATGATGGCTTTACATCTCCTATATCTATATCCTCTAGCCAGCTACCAGCTTCAAATAGCAAAATTTCTTGCGTCTTAACCTCAATTTTGCTTTCAACAAAAAAGCACATGTCATCTTTAATGATTTTGTTGTCTAGTATTTCTAAATTAAAATCACCGACAGGCAAAGTGACAAATGAAAAATTTCCGTTATTGATTTCATTTACCAAAAATAATGTTTCTCTGCACCATACTTGATTCCATTCTTCATTAAAATCACAAATTAATTCAGTTCCTCCCTCTCTATCTAACGCAATATCAAAAACATAAGAAATCCCTATTTTCTCTGGATCTGGATTCTGAAAAAAGGATTTGTCAGCTATTATTACACCACCTTGGTTATCACATTCTAATCTTAAAGACATAATCTATTTTTACATTGGTAAGTAAAAGATTTAGATAGTGGGCATTACCCACTATCTAAATTTCAGGTTGTAGACAAGATTTGACAGGTCTACTTCACATGGATTTAACCAATCCTAAGCACTAAAGTACTTAGCTGTCGGATGATAGACAATCAACGCAGTTGTAGACTGCTCAGGATATAGCTGTTCGCTCTCATCCATCGTCATCCCCATCCGCTCGGTACCCATGATTTTCAACTGATGTAATTGATCCGCCACATTCGGACAAGCTGGATAGCCGAAACTATACCGCGAACCCTGATAGCGTTGCGCCAACATATCGCGAATATTATCTGGCTCCAGATCCCCATAACCCAACTCCTTGCGGATGCGGGCGTGTCCCCATTCGGCTAAACCTTCCGCCATTTGGACAGCCATCCCGTGAAAGTAGAGATAGTTGGCATAGTTATCGGCTTTGAATAACACTTGGGCTTGCTCGCTGGCGATTTCGCCCATCGTCACCGCTTGCATCGGGAATACGTCGAATTTATTCTCTGATAGGGGGCGGAAGAAATCAGCCAGACAGAGGCGACGCATGGATTTTTGGCGGGGGAATGTCCAGGTGACTACGGGGGTAGCTGTTTGGGGCGTTAAGCCTTGCTCGATCACGCTGGGATCGTAGACGTGGACGGAGTTACCTTCGGCGGTACAGGGGAAGTAACCGTAGATCAGTTGGGGTTCGAGCCATTCGCCTGTGAGGATTTTGGCTTTCCACTCTTCGAGGATCGGATGGACTTTTTCGGCGAGGAATGCGTCGTATTCTTCGCGAGTTTGGTCTTTGGGTTTACGGAATTGCCATTGTCCGGCGATTAGGGCTTGGAGATCCATGTGCCAGAATAGATCTTCTAGGGAGATTTCATCCTTGAGGATTTTGGAACCCCAGAATGGTGGTGTTGGCCTGTCGATAT
>NZ_JANLWO010000019.1:0-6946 GCF_031364565.1 Chamaesiphon sp. OTE_20_metabat_361 | reverse complement strand
AGACGAGGAGACGAGGAGACGAGGAGACGAGGAGACGAGGAGACGAGGAGACGAGGAGACGAGGAGATTAGATGAATCGAGTATCGACTGTTATTCGCTCCGAACTCTCAACTCCCATCTCCCATCTAACTAGCAGAGTGTGTAAAGAAAATATACAATCTGTAAAAGAGCCGCAATTCTAAGTATTCATGCAGTTAAAACAGTCCTCATTCACTTTCAGCTTAACACCGATCTTGTTGGTCGTGCCCTTTTTTCTCTGGGGAACAGCGATGGTGGCAATGAAAGGAGTGATGCCCCATACAACACCCTTGTTCATGGCGGCAATTCGACTGATCCCCGCTGGGATCTTAGTCTTACTGTTTGCCTTATTGCCCGTTGCGGGAGGAGATCCTACTGCCAAGCGGCTGCAACCGCAGGGATGGCAAGCCTGGGCGTGGATCTTGCTGTTTGCGGCGATCGATGGGACGTTATTTCAGGGATTTCTGGCAACTGGATTGGTAAGGACTAATGCGGGCTTGGGTTCGGTGACGATCGACTCGCAGCCGTTGGCGGTAGCGATACTCTCAGCCTGGTTATTTAAAGAACGGATTGGTGCGATCGGGATTTGTGGCTTGGTGCTGGGCGTGTTGGGAATTAGTTGTGTCGGTTTACCTGTCGAGTGGTTGAGTCAAATTTCGACTAGTGGAGCGAGTCAATTTGAGCTGTCGGGATTATTGGAGCGCGGCGAGTGGTTGATGATCCTAGCTGCCCTCTCAATGGCCGTAGGCACGATCTTAGTCCCGTTTGTCACCAAATATGTCGATCCGGTGATTGCAACGGGTTGGCACATGATTATCGGCGGGGTACCGTTGGCGATCGGTTCGTTGTATTGGGAGTCAAACCAATGGACGGCGATTACTGGGTATGATTGGATCTCGATCGCTTACTCGACGGTATTTGGCAGTGCGATCTCCTATGGGTTGTTTTTCTACTTTGCAGCCAAGGGCAATCTGACTAGTCTGAGTTCTTTGACTTTTTTGACTCCAGTATTCGCCTTATTATTCGGTAGTTTATTTTTAGGTGAAACTCTCGATTTACTCCAATGGTGTGGAGTTTGCCTGACACTAGTAAGTATTCTATTTATCAATCAACGGGACTATATCTGGAGTCAATTAACTGGCGTTCCGGTAACTACGGAAACCTCGCTACCAGTCGATGCAGCAGATCTGGCACCTTTGGAGACAAAAATTAGCGCTTATTCTGCGGAAGAATGAGATTGAACTAATCAATATTGCTCGTCAAACAATCTCTCCAAGCCTGTGGGTTTTGGAAATGCACATTATGACTGCAATTTGGCACGATCTTGAGGATTGCGTGCGGACACGATCGAGCTAGCTCTTGATTGATGTCTACAAATTTGCGATCGAGTGCCCCGACAATTAATGATATCGATTGCGGATGAACTTTTAACCTGTCGCCTAAGTACGGCTGATTTCCTAATCCAGCAAATTGCAAGGATTTAGATAGCTTGTGCGGTTTATTGGTAGCAATTCGCAGCTCGATTAACGATGGAAACTCTGGATGTTTATCGATACCAACAAATAGCGATTGTCGATACCAATCTCTGACAAAATCAGCAAATGGTTCGGTAGATAAGCGATCGATAATTTGGAGATCGCTGGCGATTCTAGCTTGTCGATCGATTTCAGTTGCTAAACCTGGAGAAGTTGATTCTAAGATTGCACGATCGAATCTATCTGGAAACTCTAGAGCGAGATACAATGCCAATCTACCGCCAAAAGAATAACCCGCGATCGCGCATCGATCGATACCCAAACTGTCTAATAACTCAATAATGCCGAGAGCCGTATTAACAAAATTATATCCATTTTCTTCATCAATAACTTCAGTTTTACCATGTCCGGGAAGATCGATCGCAAGGCAATTATATTGCCAGCTTAAGGATGCAATTACTTCTCGATAATCTTCACTACTGCCCATCCAGCCATGCAGTAGTAGCAATGGTGATAAATTCAGCGTGCTAGTTTGAGTATAATGCCATCGATACATGAGCAAAATAGATTAAAAAATTAGGGTGCCAATCTACGCCACCCTAATTAAATATAAAGGATTTTGAATCGAGACCGTTACTGCCATTACCCACGGAATAGACACCATTGCGATCGCCGAAAATAAATTTATCAGCACCACAACTAGTGAGTGTACCGACTTCACCAACGCCCCTCGCAGTGTTATTCGTCGTTACTTTCAATAACTCTTATCGCTTGACATTCTTAGATAATATGTATATACATATGATATGGCAGATCGAATACCCCAATCTCAACTTACTGGAGTGAGTCAAGTACCTGCAACCTGTATGGGAATGCACGTCCGTCGCGCTTCACGGATTATTACGCAGGTATATGATGCGGCATTACGCCCTGTGGGGTTGGTGTTGAGCCAATTTACCCTACTGGTTTGCATTAGTATGATGGAGTCTGCGCCGATTACTCACCTAGCGCAAGAGCTATATACCGATCAGACGACTTTAACTCGCAATCTCAAGCCACTAAAGCAACGGGGATTGGTGGCGATCGATCCGGGCGAGGATCGACGGGTCAAATTGGTGTCGCTCACAGTTGAAGGTCGATCGATCTTGGCTCAGGCACTGCCGTTGTGGGAGCAAGCACAAGCCCAGGTGATGCAACACTTCGTTGGCGTAGCCTCTCAGAATGAGAATCGACAGCAGTGGCAAACGTTGCTATCGCTATTATCCGATCTAAAAAATCTCAGCTAGCTTAAAAATTTATCAGAAACATGTATATACATATAAATCTTAGAGGATTAATCTGATGAAGCTCTACAGTGTTCCGCTGTCACCCTTTGCCGCGCGTGTCCGTCTATCCATCTATCGTAAGGGTCTAGATATTGAGATTGTCCCGCCACCCGCAGGCGGCATCAAAAGTGATGCTTATTTAGCCCTGAACCCGACGGGGCAGATTCCGACGCTGGTGTTGGACTCTGGTTTTGGACTACCAGAATCGGCAACGATCCTCGAATATCTGGAAGATGCTTTCCCAACGCCATCTTTACGTCCGATCGATCCTCTGGATCTGGCTCGTGCCCGTTTGTTCCTCCGCCTGCCAGATTTTCATATATTACCATCCGTCTTTACTTTAAGAGCGATGCGAGATCCAGCCAAACGCGATCGGGAAGTGATGAAAACGCAATTTGAAGCTCTCGATCGGGGCTTGTCCTATATCGATCGTTATCTGAGCGGCGATCCTTGGGCTGTGGGAGATCGAGCGTCGATCGCCGATTGTGCGATCGTGCCCGTAATCAATGTAGTCAATCTTATCGTGTCGAACTTCGGACAACCGGATCTAATCGGCAGACATAAAAAGCTTGATGCTTATTGGCAAGCGGCAAAGACCGATGAAATTCATGCCAAAGTAATTGCCGAACAAGTGGCAGCTTTAGCCAGGACTTAGAAATGCCTACGATTGAAATCGTGGCTGATGATGCAAAGTCCGCCTACGCGGACTAATAAACTAGTCCGCGTAGGCGGACTTTGCATCATGAGGAGCGGTTTCTAACCGCTTTGGTTGTAGGTAGTAACTCAAGTTACATACCAGTTGGACTGAAATTTACTCATCCCTTCTCGATACTAATACTGTATGAACGATCTCGATCGAAAAACTAAATGGCGTTGGCAAAGCCTCTCGGAACGAGAATCGCCCTACTGGGCGATCGTGCTGGGTGTCGGTGGTTTGCTGACAGTTGGTGGTGGATTCTATCGGATCTGGTTGAGTCAGTCAGTGTCACAGCCGCAATCGATCGCAATCGCTGCCAAACCTGCGATCGAGATGGTATCTGCGCTGGGGCGATTGGAACCAGAAGGCGAGGTGATTCGAGTATTTGCCCCCACTTCCTTCGAGGGGGCGCGAGTTGAAGCTCTCAAAGTCAGCCACGGTCGATCGATTCGCCAAGGGGAGATCGTAGCCGTGCTGGATACCTATGCCCGTCGTCAGTCAGCGGTACGATCGGCACAAGAGGAGCTAGAAGTTGCCCGATCGAAATTGACACAAGTAAAAGCTGGAGCCAAACAGGGCGAGATTCAAGCACAGCAAGCGACGATCGGCAGGTTCCAAGCCGAACGGGACACTCAGACAGGCGCACAGCAAGCGACGGTAGCTAGAGTCATCGCCGAAACAAGCACACAAACCGCATCACAGCAAGCGACTGTAGCTAGGGTAATTGCGGAAACAGCAACCCAAATCGACGCGCAGAAGGCAACGATCGCCGAATCGCAAGCAGAACTCGAAAACGCGCAGTTGGAGTACAAACGTTATGAAACCTTGTATCAACAGGGCGTAGTTACGGCATCCATTCGCGATAGCAAACGCTTGAACGCACAAACAGCTCAGCAAAAAGTCAATCGAGATCGAGCCAATTTGAATCGAATTACAGCTTCGGGCAAGCAGCAAATAGCTGAAGCTTCAGCCAATTTACGCCGGATTCAAACATCGGGACAACAGCAAATAAATGAAGCCAAAGCTAACCTGCGAAAGATTGAAACATCGATGCAGCAACAGGTTAAAGAAAGTCAATTTACCTTAAATAAAATTGCTGAAGTGCGTCCGGTAGATATCAAAGTTGCTCGATCGCAAGTAGCTCAAGCCCAGGCAAATGTCGCCCAAGCCCAGGCAAATCTGGATGCAGCAACGGTGCGATCGCCTCAAGCGGGGAAAGTCCTCAAAATACATACTCGCGCTGGCGAACGGGTTGGCAATGACGGCATCATCAGCCTGGGACAAACCGATCGGATGGTAGCAGTAGCCGAAGTTTATGAATTAGATATCGGTCGGATTCGATCGGGACAGAATGCAACTGTGACGAGTAAAAATAATGCTTTTCCAGAAGTACTGCGAGGCAAAGTTGTTGAAGTCGGACTAGAGATTAATAAACAAGATGTCTTAAATACCGATCCGGCGGCTAAGTTTGATGCGCGGGTGGTAGAGGTGAAAGTGCTATTGGATGAAGCTTCTAGCCGTCGGGTGGCAGGTTTAACTAATTTAAGCATTCAAGTCGCGATCGATGTTAAATCTTGAGGAAATAGTATGGCTGAAATGATGCGGGACAAGATTGGCAAAAAGAAGAAACCACTGTTTTTGTCCTGGTTACAGTTACGAAAAGAACGGACGAAGCTGCTGGTGGCGATCGCGGGGATTAGTTTTGCCGATGTGCTGATGTTTTTACAAATGGGCTTTCAGGGCGCGTTATTTAGCAGCGCGGTGGAGTTTCATCATAGCCTCAACGGTGAAATTGTGATGGTGAGCAGTCGATCGAGAGCGTTGATTTCCCTCGATAGGTTTACCGAGCGGCGGTTGTATCAGGCAGTAGGTATAACGGGTGTCGCATCCGTCAGTCCGATCTATCTCGATGCCATTCAGTGGCGCAATCCCTACAACAAAGAGACTTGGAATATTTATGCGATCGGGATTAACCCCGAACATCAGGTCTTAAATATCCCTGGTGTCGCCGCCAATCGTCAGCAATTGCGGGAACCGGATACAGCCCTATTTAACATGGGTTCTCGGCAAGAATTCGGGCCAATCTCGCAACGTTTTGAGGTGGGGGAGCCAGTAATTACTGAAATTAACCAACGCCAGGTGCAGATTCGGGGCTTATTTAATCTCAGCCCGACTTTCGGGATTAATGCCTACTTGGTAACGAGCGATGTCAATTTTTTACGGATGGCTCCCAATCGCCAAGGTGGATTAATTGATGTCGGGGTAATCAAACTCAAGCCTGGGGTAGATGTGCAAGCTGTGTTAACCCAGATGCGATCGCAGTTGCCCGATGATATCAAAGTGATGACTAGAGATGATTATGCCAGGGCGGAGGTGTCTTTTTGGAAGGCGAGTACGCCTGTGGGCTATACCTTCGATTTGGGTGTCGTCATTGCTTTTATTGTCGGGGCTGTCATTGTTTATCAGATTCTCTACAGCGATGTAACGGAGCATTTACCGGAATATGCCACGCTCAAGGCGATGGGATTTCGCGATCGCTATCTGCTGATTGTCGTTTTTCAAGAGTCGCTGATCTTAGCATCACTGGCATTTATTCCAGGTGTAGCGATCGCTTTGGGGATCTATCGGATTACTAATATTGCCACAATGCTGCCGATGGCAATGGATCTGGGGCGGGTGGCGTTCGTATTTATCCTAACTGTCATCATGAGTTCATCGTCTGCGGCGATCGCCGTGCGGAAGCTCCAAACTGCCGATCCTGCCGATATTTTTTAGGAGATAAAGATGTCCGCATCGTCAAAACTGCCAGCACCAGCGATCTCTATGACCGCTTTAAATCATTACTATGGTCGAGACTCACTGCGAAAACAGGTCTTGTTTGATATCGATCTGCAAATCGATCGGGGTGAGATTATTATTATGACTGGGCCGTCGGGTTCGGGCAAGACCACGCTATTGACGCTCATGGGGAGTTTGCGATCGGTTCAGGAAGGAAGTCTAAATATTTTGGGCAACGAGTTATTTAATGCTACCAAGGAACAGATGACCTTAGCGCGTCGCGATATCGGCTATATTTTTCAAGCTCACAACCTCCTAAACTTTCTCACCGTCTATCAAAACGTCGAGATGGCATTAGAAATCCAAGATGTGACTGCAACTGAGGCCGATAATCGGATTCGACAGATGTTGACCGCAGTAGGTTTAGACCACCGCATGGATTACTATCCAAGTGACTTATCCGGCGGTCAAAAACAACGGGTAGCGATCGCCCGTGCCTTAGTCAGTCAGCCTAAAATTATCCTAGCAGATGAACCAACGGCAGCACTAGATAAAAAGTCGGGACGAGATGTGGTGGAAATTATGGAAAAACTCGCCAAAGAACAAGGCTGTACGATCCTGCTAGTCACCCATGACAACCGCATTCTGGATCT
>NZ_JANLWO010000015.1:0-7518 GCF_031364565.1 Chamaesiphon sp. OTE_20_metabat_361 | reverse complement strand
GCCGATCGACTCCGATCGAGGCATCACTAAATAACCAAACCTTACGTCATTATTTACTATGTCAACTCTCAAAAAACCGGATCTCTCAGATCCAGCGCTGAGAGCTAAACTAGCTCAAGGCATGGGTCACAACTATTACGGCGAGCCAGCTTGGCCGAACGATTTGCTCTACATCTTCCCTGTTGTCATTTTTGGCACGATCGGTTGTTGTACTGCGTTAGCTATTCTCGACCCCGCTCTGGTTGGCGAACCTGCCAATCCATTTGCGACTCCATTGGAAATCTTGCCTGAGTGGTACTTATGGCCTGTATTCCAACTCTTGCGCGTATTACCCAACAAGCTCTTAGGAATCGCCTGCATGGCTGGCGTACCATTAGGTCTATTAGTCGTTCCCTTCTTGGAGAGCGTCAACAAGTTTCAAAATCCTTTCCGTCGTCCCGTGGCAATGGCAGTCTTCCTATTTGGTACTGTCTTCACGATCTACTTAGGTATCGGTGCAACTTTACCGATCGCGACTTCTTTAACTTTGGGTCTATTCTAGACTGAATTTAATGATTTGCGATAAGTCTATCTAGTATTTGCTAGGTAGACTTTTTTTGCAGACTAGGACATTATTAAACCTTGAGATTAGATCCCCTTTCAAGAAGTTGGGGATCTGTCCTAAGCACCTGGGAAGTTGCTATAAATACGGTATCGCTATATAAACCCAGGCAGCACATCCTCGCCGCTCAGACTGATGGGGGGATTTCAAGGCTCCCAATCTCCCGAAATATCAATCGCGACTCAATCGCTCGATAATTGCGTCAGTTTTATTTTCGATCGTGTTAAGCTTCCGCATTTTCACCAAACAGTACAGATAGAGCGATTGCAGTTCTTCTACCGCTTTTCGATCGACTGGTTGGATCTCTGGCACTGTTAAACCCTCGCCAACTAAAATAGGGATACACCCGCAGGTATACCCCCATTTTAGACTCCTAAGCTTTGAGATAAATCTTAAGCAGCAACCGCTACAGGATAAACGCTAATCTTTTTACCATTTTTGCCACGACGCTCGAAGGTAACAACGCCATCAACCAGAGCATAAATGGTGTAATCTTTACCCAGACCGACATTGTTGCCAACGTGGAAAGACGAGCCGCGCTGACGCACGATGATGTTGCCAGCTTTGACTACTTCACCACCGTACTTTTTGACGCCCAATCTCTGAGCATTTGAATCTCTACCGTTTCTAGTACTACCCGTACCCTTCTTAGAAGCCATAATTACCTCGGATTACTAAAATTATGTTGCAATTGCGGAATCGATGCGATGACTTAGGTGTCTCTAGCTACTAGCTGGCAACAACTTCAACTTCAGCTTTAGCGACAGCTTCAGCCGTGGCAATAACTGCACCATTGACGCTAATAGAATCAACCATCATGCGAGTCATTTCTTGACGATGACCGCGTTTTTTACGGGTTTTCTTTTTAGGCTGCATCTTGTAGACGATGATCTTGCGTGCCCGGTAGTGACGCATGATGGTACCTTCAACGGTCACACCAGCTACTAACGGTTGACCGATTTGGATGCTGCCGTTATTTTCGAGTAAAAATACTTTATCGATCGAGACGGTGCTATCGACTTCACCGGGTAACAATTCGATATCATAGAAGCGACCTGGTTCGACGCGCATCTGTTTGCCGCCAGTTTCGATAATTGCGTAAGTCATAAATTTTACAGATGTGAAATGCCGTACGGGTAGTCTCAATCTAGATAGTGAGACATTTGTTAAAATTTAACCCGATCCGAGCGTAGGTAATAGACAGCCTCTCATTATGACAGATCGACCGCGATCGAGTCAATGGTTTCGATCGAGTTAGAGCGTGATTTGCTGGTTATTAGTTACCCATGACCTGACTGAGTTAGAATCGATCGACCTGCATCTGAGCAGTCTGAGATAACTGCGGAATTTCTGTATATCGACCTAATGCTGACGAAATAATACCATAGACCACGATCGCCCAAGTGCCAAAGAACACGGTATTCATCAACACCTGAATTACAACAATGGGTAATAAGTTGCTCTCCAAGGCAAACCGGATCGGGAACCCGCACAGGAATAACAAGATGCCAATCAAAATTGCTTGCAGCACATTAAACCGAATAAAGCGGCTGACCTTGGGATTGACGACCACGCAGGCATACAGCAATATAAATAGGATAAAGCCGTTAAAACCACCATTGAGCTGCAATACTGGTGCTAGCGATCGATACAAGTTGCCAAAGATCGGAAATTGGTTAACAGCGAAATAACCAAAAAAGGCTACATCCGCGATCGGGAGTAAGTAAGCCAAACTCCCACAAATTCTGTCTACTATCGTTTGCGAACTTTGCCAACTCATTGGATGCTCCTAGGGATATCACTATAATACGCTCGATCTAACTAAAGCATATCGCAATTACTTGGAGAGAACATTCCTTGGAAAATATTCAGCAATAGCTTTTAATTTCTCCGCATCTTCAGTGGTAGCTGTAGCAGCGCGTCCCGTTGGATCGTACTTAGCTGCTAATTCGACCTTGACCCCCTGGAGCGTTTTCCAATCATCAGGAGTTGTTGTATTATTGAATTGACAAATATAATAGGGGATAGTCGAGTCACACCGACGTGACAATGGCAACATATTGGGTGGAACAATAGGCGATGCAGCATTGATAGTATCGGATTCTTTGGTTTCTTTATTACCGTAAACTCTAGCAGACACCTTGAATTGGGCAATTCCTTTAATTAGTGTTGCAGTAGTTCCGCCATCTATCTGCAACTTAACACTGTTGTCGGTACCCAATGTATAAACTCTCTCTTCAATCAGATAAATAGGGCTGGTACCAGCAGCATAAGTACCGTTATTTGGTAAGCTTGCGGATAAAATACCAGTAAAACTAATTGTATATTTAGTATTAGCAGTCTCCTCTGTATCGTCTGTGTAACGAAACGTGCGGATATTTCCAGATCCATCAGACATTGCGGCAAGAACATTCTCTTTGTCTAGACTCGCCTTTGGACTTTGGCAAAAATCAGTAGTGCTAGACAAAGAATAGTCTGCATTAAGATCGTCAAGTTTACAACGATAGTCACGAACTTCTTTTACCGAGCTAGTTCGAGAGATTGATGCTGGTACCGTCGTTGTTACTAATGTTCCCACATTACAGGTTGCATCCGGTTTTGCCGCATCTGCAACTGTCAATTTACCCGCAGTGCTAGGTGCTGCACTCCCAACAATTGTCTCGCACAAAGTCAAAGGCGATGTCAATGCTCTACGAATAGTAATTTTAGAGCTTCCTGGCATGTCCCCGGTAGCAGCAGGCTCGATTTTAATTACTGGGAACTTAGGATCGTTAATCCCTTCTCCAGCTTGCCTGATATCATTACCAATTATCTCTAAAACAGCCGAGAGGTTTTGATTAGATTCGATATTCTTTTTATCTTTATTAAAGGAGATACTAGCTTCAACAAAGGCATTCAGTGCAAGGCTACTAACAATTACCATCATTAATAGACCCACTATTAGTTCGATCAAGGTAAATCCTTGCTTGGAATTATGGATCTTACTCGAATTGTGTATAAGTACCTTCAAGATCGTATACTTTGGTGCCATTATAACTTACCTCTACTTTAAATTTTCGATACTTATCACTACAAACTGTTGAATCGGTACTTACGCCCTCACAATAAGTAACCGTTGTTTGGTATTGTCGCCCCATTGCTCTAGTAAGTAGTCTCTCTTCAGGCGTAGGAGCGCTAATATCAACTGGTTGCGACACAGGATTGACTGATGAGGCACTAGCTACACCATCATTGCTGGGTAGAGAAGTAATTGATTTCGATCGAATCTTATCGAAGACTCGCTGAGATACAATCAAAGCCCCCGTGCGAATCTCACTCTTTGAGTTATTTACTTTGGCATATAGGAATAATGGCATTGCATAAGCAAGACAAACTCCTAATGTTGTGAGCGCAATCACTGTCTCAATTAGACTAAATCCGGCTTCTTTGTTGGAGAAGCCATAGATTTTCTTGCCGTGTAATTTGAAATTCATAAATAAATTTATCGATTTTATTAAAAAATATTAAATAGAATAACTATCATAAATTTATGATATCTTTTAAAAAATATTGTAAATTTGGCATGGTCTAGTAAACAGGATTATCGCCGCTGCCGAGCGGAATTGTGGTGTTATTTCTATCCTTAGTAGTGATATCTACACTGCCGACCCCAATAACATCAATCGATGCCGATGTCGCTCGATTATTGCCTTGAAAATCTTGAAAAGTTACAGATACAGGGTTAGAGACAATTCCGCGATTGTCAAAACAGATGCTCCAATTTAAGGGTGCATCAACTGGGGGGCTGGCAGTCGCCCCGCCGTTGGCAAGCGGATAAGACCAGGTTCCTGCGGCAGTTGCTGTTCCACCAACTTGAGCCGAGACAACTCCAATAGCCTCTGGCAAATCTAGATCTAATTGAGAAGCTGCCATCCAACCGTTGGGTGTACCAGCCCCATATTTAGTTACTTGACAATTGGCAGCATATTCAACGATGAAGTTGTTAGCAGCTTGCGGATAAGTTCTATTTGGACGTGCCGCAGTGACTTCAGCAACAGTAAGATACTTAGGTCTAATCCGGTAGGCTTGACTGCTAGCGATCGCTTTCGATCGAATCAAACTAAGCTGCGACTTAAATGCCAAAGATCCATCGCGCAATGGTTTATTCAGTGACAGAAATGAAGGTAGGGCAAATCCCATGATGATGCCAGCCAGGGTTATTACTGCCAGCATTTCGATCAAGGTGAAACCTTGAGAGTTATATTTAGGTGGTCTCATTGCCACAGTCAATGACTCCTCAATTAAAGATAAAAGTGTGTTGTCGCTGTCGGTAGCCGTACAGCATCGCGATCGCGCAACTGGCAGCTTTACTAATATTCCCCAATCGCGATCGAAAATTACACATTGGGAGCCTAGAGCGGTATAGACTTTATAAAATGCCAATTCGATCGAGCGTTCTTTTGGCTCCCAGCAAGATCTAGCTCGATAACTTTGGGTGCTGCATCCTCAATCCTAATCGCTTTTTTGGGATTTACTGTGACTGAGATCGCTCGGTATTTACACTCGATCGATCTGGCGATCGTCGAGCTAAATATCAGTGATTTTTCGGAGAAGTATGGCTCGATCGCCCCGATAAATAATTAAAAAATTAAGATGAAATTATCTACTAATAATGAGTATCGATGTCGAGTAGATCTCGATCTCTACAGTTCCCCCGCTTGTGAAGGATTGGCGACGCAAGCCGCTGCTGGTAGATATTTGCAGATCGAATCGCTAACGCCAACAGCGCAAGCTCTCCCGATTCGATCGCGTGAAGATAATTATCCAGCTTGGCTGAAACTGGCTGATGTGGAGCATCTGGAATTGACTACCGATCTATATAAATTCGTGGAAATCGAGCGCCCTACAATTGCCGCGAGTATCCCGAAAGTTATTGCTTTTATGCAAGCAGCAATGGCAGTACCAAATCATTACTTATGGGGGGGGACGGTGGCTCCGAATTATGATTGTTCGGGTTTGATGCAGGCGGCATTTGGATCGCAGGGGATTTGGTTGCCACGCGACTCTTATCAGCAGGAAGCTTTTGTCGAGCCAGTCTCGATCGAGCAGATGTTACCTGGGGATCTGATTTTCTTTGGTACGCCAGAGAAAACGGATCATGTCGCACTGCATTTAGGTGAATTGCGCTATATTCACAGCTCGGGTATTCAAATGGGCAGGAACGGGATTGGAATCGATATTTTGACCGATCGCACTACCGATCCGGTTAGTGCTGGTTACTATGCCAAATTCCGGTGTTGTGGGCGCATAATGAATAGCTATAGTGGGCGCTAAGATTGGCTGGCTGCGACGATCGCTCGTCGAGGTGGCAGCATGGTAGATGAAGGGATTAGAATCGTTGGGATAGCCTCGCCATTGGCGAATCGCAAGCACGCACAATCTGATTTACACCAATAACACAAGGCAGGGATGATGATCGATGATAATAAGCTGCAAACACCTGCTACGATGTCCGATCGGGAAATAGAAATAATCGAATTGGTAACTGCTGGCTTGACTAATGAGGAAATCTCGGCGCGATTAGAAATTAGCAAACGTACTGTAGACAACCACATTAGCAATATTCTCAAAAAAGCTGGTGAGGGTGTCGATAATCGTGTCGCGCTCGTCCGCTGGGCACTGCAATGGGGTAAGGTGTGTCTCAACGAAATCAATTGTTGCACTTTGCCACAGCGAGAGTAGGTAGAACCTAACCTAACATCCAGCATTGCTGTAAAATCGAGAAGCAGCTACGCGCACGACGACGATCGGTTCTTCTCACGTTAGATACTTATGGATTTTAATGATTTAGTTATCCAGTTAAATGCTGGGGCGATTCTGCCAGAGGGAATCGTCATCGCCACACTATTAATAGTACTGGTTGGAGACTTGATATTGGGGCGCAGTGCAGCCCGCAGTCTATCTTATGTTGCCGTGGGTGGACTATTAACGTCGATCGGGGCGCTGGTATTGCAGTGGGATAATCCCAATCCCGTGGCTTTCTTTGGTGCATATAGCAGCGATCCGCTGAGTGTAGCGTTTCGGGGGATTGTCGCGCTCTCGGCGGCGGTGACAATCTTGATGTCGATTAGCTATGTAGAGCAGACGGGAACAGCTTTGGCTGAGTTCGTGACAATTTTATTGACAGCCGCTTTGGGTGGGATGTTACTTTCGGGAGCCACCGAACTAGTGACGATTTTTGTGTCGTTGGAAACCTTGAGTATCTCATCCTACTTGATGACTGGCTACATGAAGCGCGATCCGCGATCGAATGAAGCCGCCTTAAAGTACCTCTTAATTGGCGCGTCGAGTTCGGCGGTATTCTTATATGGTGTGTCGTTGCTGTATGGACTATCTGGCGGCGAAACTACCTTACCAGAAATCGCCACTGGGATGGCAAATTCCAATGGGAGTATCTCGCTCGGCTTGGTTGTCTCTTTAGTATTTGTGATTGCGGGGATTGCCTTTAAAATTTCAGCGGTACCATTTCACCAATGGGCACCGGATGTCTATGAAGGTTCGCCCACACCCGTTGTTGCCTTCTTATCTGTCGGCTCCAAAGCAGCGGGTTTTGCTCTGGCAATCCGACTACTCGTGACAGCCTTCCCTCAAGTTATCGAGCAGTGGCATTTTGTCTTCACCGCACTGGCGATTTTAAGTATGGTGTTGGGAAATGTCGTCGCACTAGCACAAACGAGCATGAAGCGGATGCTAGGCTATTCCTCAATCGCGCAAGCTGGATTTGTGATGATTGGGATGGTAATCGGTACTGAGACTGGTTATGCCAGCATGGTATTTTACCTATTCGTCTACTTGTTTATGAATTTGGGTGCCTTTGCCTGCGTGATTTTATTTACACTGCGGACGGGTACCGATCGGATTAGCGATTATGCTGGTCT
>NZ_JANLWO010000876.1:0-3889 GCF_031364565.1 Chamaesiphon sp. OTE_20_metabat_361 | reverse complement strand
GGATGTCGAGCGAGATAGTCCTGTTCGCTCTTGTTTGCCCACACCGAATACTTTGCCAGCATTACCAGCAGATCTAGATCTGCAACAGCTACCCAGCTTGAGCGATTTGGGGCTAGACGCGCCCGCAGTTGACTCACGGGGTGTTTTGACATATCGCGGCGGCGAGACGGCGGGAATGGCGAGATTGGATGAGTATATCTGGCAAAATGACAGGTTACGCATCTACAAAGAAACTCGTAATGGGATGTTAGGTGCTGATTACTCTTCCAAGTTTTCCGCTTGGCTGGCTTTGGGCTGTCTGTCGCCGCGATATATCGTCGAGCAAGTTAGGAAATATGAGGACGAGCGGATTGAGAATGATTCGACTTATTGGTTGATTTTTGAATTGTTGTGGCGGGATTATTTTCGGTTTATTTGTGCCAAGCATGGCGTGAGTATGTTCAAGTTATCGGGACTCCAAGGTGTCGATCTCACTTGGAAACAAGATTGGGAGCGGTTCGATCTGTGGCGGGAAGGTAAAACGGGCTATCCATTAGTAGATGCTAATATGCGGGAGATCGCCGCAACTGGATATATGTCCAATCGCGGTCGTCAAAATGTGGCGAGTTTCTTGACTAAAAATCTCGGTATCGATTGGCGGATGGGTGCCGAATGGTTTGAGTCTCTGCTAATTGACTATGATGTTTGCAGCAATTGGGGCAACTGGAATTATACCGCCGGAGTCGGTAATGATGCGCGTGGGTTCCGCTTTTTTAATATTACCAAGCAGTCGAATGATTACGATCGCGAAGGTAAGTATGTAAAGCATTGGTTGCCAGAACTAGAGGGAGTTCCCGCCGCTAAAGTCCACGAACCGTGGAAACTTTTACCAGTCGAACAGGAACGTTTTGGAGTCAGAATTGGCGTTGATTATCCTCAGCCTGTGGTCGATTTATTTAAGTCAGCCCGCACGAATGAGCTGATTTATAATATGGCTTTTAATATGCCGACTAGTTCTCGCGATCGACCCGTTCCTAAGCGCCGTGCTAAGTAAATTAATTGAGAATTGAGAATTGGGTGTTAGTATTATGTAGAGTGGGCATTGCCCACCATTCAGGTTTCCGAACAATATCTATCTAATAAATATTCGTACTTACCTACCTTAAAGCAAATTTTGACAATAAACTATTGCTATGTCAAACCAGACCTTTTATAAAAGGTCTGGTTTGTGTTCTAACAAGTATGGATTAGATTAGCTTAAATGGTGTGTGGTGGGCAGTGCCCACCCTACTGGGACGACACGACTAAATATCTAATCCTTAAACGGGTAAGATAGATCGCTGACAGCTCGGACAAACAGCGTGAATTGTCAACTGACAATCGAGGAGATGATAGCCTTCTTTTTTAGAAGTTTTATCGCCGATTTTCAAGACGGATTCGTTCTTGAATTCGATCGTTTGATTGCATTTGACGCAGATCAAATGGTGGTGGTGGTGGTAGGGTTGATTGATTTCATAATGCTTGTGATCTTCAGCTAGCTCCAGTTCGCGCAAGATTCCCATTCGCGCCATCAGTTTGACGGTACGATAAATAGTAGACAAACTAATATCGTGTCCTTCATTATGGAGCAGATCGAACAGATCTTCAGCGCTGAGATGTTTGCCTTCGGCTAAGTTTTGAAATATGTCTAGAATGATTTCGCGTTGGGGTGTCAGTCGCCAACCCCGTTCGTGTAGCTCAGCTTTGAGAGAGTCTGCTGTGTAGAATGACATACTCATCACCCGGTTTCGATCGTTAGCTACCATCATATCGGAGTTGGGATCTATTTGCAAGAAGCAGCACTTATTGAGAATAAGTCTCTTTTAAAACTTGGTGTCAGGGTGCGATCGCGGTTGTTAACAACATCTGCGGCAACACCGATCGAGTGAAGTAGAATGTAAGCATCACTGCTGGTATTTCTCGATCGAGTCAGCTAAATTACGACTCGATGCTAGTTTGGTAATTTCAAGAGTAAGTCTAAGTCAAAGATCCAGAGATTGTCTCGATCGCACAGCTCCAATCTAATTTTAATCGATCGACTGCTTGCCTGAACCTTCACGATCGCCATCGATCGTCAGCGCACAACATGACTCGACGCTTTCAACCACGGGATATTTTGAGCTTGCTGCTACTATGTTTAAGTAGTTGCAATAGTTTATCGTTTGGCAATAGCTCGCCACCGAGTCGTCCAGGGATCGTCCGCGTGTGGGCACATGCGGGACAAGCCGCCGAGCGGCAAGTTTTGGAGCGCCAAGTCCAGCGATTTAATGCGGCGCGGACGGGGACGACAGTGGAATTGACATTTATCCCCGAGGGTTCCTATAACTCCCAGGTGCAAGCCGCCGCCTTATCCAAAGATTTACCCGATGTCCTCGAATTCGATGGGCCATTTGTCTATAACTACGTCTGGCAACAAAATCTCGTGCCGATGGACAAGCTGATTTCGGCATCAGTCAAACAGGATTTATTACCATCCATTCTCCAGCAAGGTACCTATCGCGGGCGGTTGTATTCCGTGGCGACCTTTGATTCGGGGCTGGGGCTGTACGGTCGGCGCAGCCAGCTTCAAGCCGCTGGGATTAGAATTCCCCAGGGTAATCAAGATGCGTGGACGGTGGCGGAATTCGATCGAGCATTGGCAGCATTGGCAGCACGAGATCCAGATAAGCAAGTGCTCGATCTCAAACTCAATCTGCGCGGTGAGTGGGCGACTTACGGCTTTTTGCCAATTATTCAGTCGGCGGGCGGTAAAGCAAATGGCAGCCTCAACAGCCCTAGCGCCGTTACCGCGATGCAGTCAGTCCAAAATTGGTTAAAACAGGGGTATGTCGATCCCAACATCGATGACGCGGCGTTTACCAGCGGCAGGGTGCCACTTTCCTGGGTGGGTCACTGGGTCTACAAAGACTATGCCAAAGCCGTCGGTAAAGATCTAGTGGTCTTACCATTACCCAATTTTGGGCAGGGTTCCAAGACCGCTCAAGGCTCGTGGAATTGGGGGATTACCACCAATTGCTCGACGCCCACATGTCAGAAATCGGCGATGAGTTTCCTGGAATTTTTGCTCCAACCGCAAGAAGTCCTAGCAATGGCGAACGTCAATGGCGCTGTACCGGGCACCAAGCAAGCGATCGCGCGATCTCAGCTCTACGCCCCCACAGGAGCTTTACGCCTGTTTGCCGCTCAACTCCTGGCTGGCGAAACCGTCCCGCGCCCCCAAACCCCAGCTTACCCAGTCATTACCTCCGCTTTTCAAGAAGCATTTGCCAATATCCGCAACGGCTTACCCGTCAAAACAGCTCTAGACAAGGCGGCAACCGCGATCGAGATCGATCGTCAAGACAATCAAAATTATAGGGAAGTGGGGAGAGGGGATAGGGGAGAGGGCAATCCGGTTCGGTTTGTTTGTTAGTCATCGGTTGAAACCGCCGCTAATGTGGCAAAGTCCGACTGTCTTGAAAAGGTGCTCTACTTGCGGCGTTTTTATTCGGGGGGAACCCCCGAATAAGAAAACGACAAGACGGGGAAACCCCAAGACCGCACTTTTCGCTACGCGGACTAATATTTATGCTTAAGCGAACCGTATTGGGGGATAGGGGATAGGGAAAGATTGTATTTTTACTTTTGCAGGAGGTCTAATAATGACGAGTAAATCATTAATAAAGGATGATACCCGCACGGCGCTACTGATGGCGGCACCTGCATTATTCGGCTTATTCCTATTTGTTGCCCTGCCATTTCTGCTCGCCTTCATCCTCTCATTTACCAACCTGCGGCTCGGTTCGCCCTTACCGCTCCAGTTTTTAGGACTAGAACAGTATCGGCGAGTTTTGCTAGATCCCAACTTTCGGCAGGCTTTGCTCAATAACGC
>NZ_JANLWO010000396.1:0-3231 GCF_031364565.1 Chamaesiphon sp. OTE_20_metabat_361 | reverse complement strand
TCCAACAGCAATATTATCGGGGTCGAACTCGCCTGTGATAAAGAGAAAACTAAAAAAATCTTGGCGAGTATGGGCGTCCCGGTGCCGCTGGGAATGACGATTTATTCTTTTAACGAACTAGCAGCCGCGATCGATAGTTTGGGTGGTTATCCGATCGTGATTAAGCCCCTCAATGGCAATCACGGGCGAGGGATTACGATCGATATTCAAGACTGGGAACACGCCGAAACTGGTTACGATCGCGCGCGGGAAATCTCCAGCGGCGTGATTGTCGAGCACTTTTACCAAGGTCGCGACCATCGGATTTTGGTCGTCAATCACAAAGTTGTTGCGGTCGCCGAGCGCGTACCCGCCCATGTAGTCGGCGATGGCAAGACCACGATCGCGGGACTGATCGATCGGGAAAATCAAGATCCCCGACGCGGTAATGGTCATGACAACATGCTCACCAAAATCGAACTTGATGACTCTACCGCTGAAATGCTTCAGCATCAAGGCGTCAAGCTCGATAGCATTTTACCTGTCGATCGCGTTTGCTACCTGCGGGCAACTGCCAACCTGAGTACGGGCGGGATTGCGATCGATCGTACCGATGAGATTCACCCCGAAACTGTCTGGCTCGCCGAACGCGTTTCGCGGATTATCGGTTTAGATATCGCGGGCATCGATGTAATTACCACCGATATCACTAAAACTTTAAGTGCAGCCGATGGGACGATCGTCGAAGTCAATGCCGCTCCAGGCTTGCGGATGCACATTTCCCCCAGCCAAGGCGTCGGGCGCAATGTCGCCGCGCCGATCCTGAGTATGCTCTTTCCCCCCGGTACTCCCCATCGGATTCCGATCGTGGCAATTACCGGAACTAACGGCAAAACTACCACCACCCGACTGATCGCCCACATTTTCAGTCAAGTTTATAACGCTGTTGGCTTTACAACTACCGATGGCATCTACGTCAGCGATCGATTAGTCGAAAAAGGCGACACCACCGGGCCGCAAAGTGCCCAGATTATCCTCCAAGATCCGACCGTCGATATTGCCATCTTAGAGACCGCACGCGGCGGGATCTTGCGATCGGGACTAGCCTTCCAACACTGCGACGTCGGCGTAATTTTAAACGTCGCCGCCGATCATTTAGGCTTAGGTGGCATCGACACGATCGATCAATTAGCCCGCGTCAAAGGCGTAGTTGCCGAAGCCGTCCATCCCGATGGGTATGCCGTCCTCAATGCCGACGACGAACGTGTCGCCGCCATGGCCGACCAAGTGCGCGGCAAGGTCGCTTACTTCTCAATGGATGCCGACAACCCCCTAATCCGATCTCACGTCCGACGCGGCGGCATTGCCGCCATCTGCACCGCAGGCTACCTGACGATCCTGCAACAGGATTGGGTGCATCGGGTCGAAAAAGTCGAGCTAATCCCCCTCACATTAGGCGGACGCGCACCATTTATGATCGCCAATGCCCTCGCCGCCAGTCTGGCAGCCTTCGTTCAAGGCGTAAATATCGAGCACATTCGCGCCGCACTTCGCAGCTTCCGCGCCTCCGTCCAGCAAACACCCGGACGGATGAATCTCTTCAACCTCGGACGCTATCACGTCCTAGTAGACTACGCGCACAACCCCGCTGGCTATGCAGCCGTCGGTAGCTTCGTCAAAAACTGGACGGGGCCAGCAATTGGCGTCGTCGGCGGCCCCGGCGATCGTCGCGATGAAGATCTGATCGAACTGGGCAAGCTCTCCGCCACCTACTTCGAGCGGATCGTCGTCAAAGAAGACGATGATAGTCGCGGTCGCGCCTGGGGTGAAGTCGCCGAATTAATCGTCCAAGGGATCGAAGCAGTTGCCACAGATGTCACACCATTAGTCGCACATTCCATTCTCCTCAACGAAGCCGAAGCGATCGAATGGGCATTAGATAATGCCCCTGAAAACGCCCTGGTAACTATCTTCCCCGATAATGTCAGTCGCGCGATCGCCCTAATTATGTCCCGCAATCCGATCTCTGATACTCCCGCAGTGGCAGTCTCAGTCGAATCAAAGCCCGAAACCCCACCAGTTTCCGCACCAATTGCCGACCCGGCGATCGTTAATAGCAACGGTCAATTTAGCGTCAAGTAGTCGATCTTTGGGTGTGGCAGAGCTAATTTGAGGAGGGGATGCGGAGATCTACCCACCCCGCCCTTCGGGCACCCCTCCAGGGAGGGGATTTTCATCATAGCTCTAGCTTTTGGAAAGGATGGGGTTAGAGTAGATGGATTGCGATCGAGAGAAAAGTATTATAGAACGCTTGCTCGTAACGTGAGTTTGAGTTTGAAAAATCAATGAAAGCTATGCCCAGAAATAATTCTAGCCTGGTAACTCCCAACTAAAATCTCAAATGGAGTGAATGCCGCACCAAGCTAGCCCACAGATCGACCTTACGCGGAGAGTTTGAGAGGGGGCGTTTCCCCTCTCAACGGGGGGGCTGGGGGTCGGTACCCCCAGATCCGGGTTCTGCCTCCGCTAGAAAAACCGAAACTCACAAGTATATATTGTTTGCCGAAACGAAACCCACAAGTATATATCGATTGTTTTATGTTGACCGAAACGCTTGACACGAGGGCACCGTCTAACAATTTCGGTCGCTGACACGCTTGCAACCAGCAATTAGAGATACCCAACTCATTCCCAAACAGATTGTATGACGATCGCCAACCCATCCCGCCCCGACACCGCCACCTACGAAGCCAAAACCCAAACCATCGCCCAGCAACTCCTCGCCGCTACCACCGAAAAGCGATCGATCTTTGCCAAAGTCCAAGATCGCTTCCGCTGGGATGACAAACTCCTGAGTTGGACGATGGACAACCCTAGTCTCAGGGTACAACTCTTCCGCGCGATCGATTGTTTGCCAGCACTCACCACCAAAGCCGAAATCGCCCGCCACCTGCAAGAATATTTGACCGTTCCCGAAGTCGAATTGCCCCAAGCCCTCAAAGGACTGCTCAACTTCACCGCTGCCGACTCCATCCCCGGACAACTTGCCGCCACCACCTTCGCCACCGCCGTCGAAACCCTTGCCCGTAAGTACATCGCTGGCGAAAATGTCAAGCAAACCCTCAAAACGATCGAGCGACTCCGAAACCAGTCGATGACCTTTACGATCGATGTATTAGGCGAAGCAGTAGTCACCGAAACCGAAGCCCAGTATTACCTCGATCGCTATCTAGAGTTGATGAGCCAACTCAC
>NZ_JANLWO010000820.1:0-5028 GCF_031364565.1 Chamaesiphon sp. OTE_20_metabat_361 | reverse complement strand
TATATCCGTCAGTCCACAATCTAATAAGATCCGATATGGCCCCATCTTGACTAACAAACACACGCCTTCATCACCATGACCCACGCCATAGGGAAGGCAGACCAAATCTTCGTTACTAGGTTGAGGTCGCGTAGACAAGGGGAAAGTCCAGGATAAATCCGCTGCTTTTATAGATATCTGGGCGCTCGCCCATAGTAGACAACGCCAACGGCAGTTCGCTTATTTAGTGAGCCGAGCCGTTTCCGTGATATTTGTCCGAATCATAGAAGCCATTACGGGTGCCAAAAAATAGTGCGCCCAGAATGAAGGGAATAGTCAGAATTGGTAAGATAAGTTGAACGCTCATAATCTAAAATAACTCTGAAGGTTATATGGCACTAGCATCTTCATTATCGAGCGATCGCTCCCCGATCTGCAACGATCGTTAACCATTCTTGACGCAAAATCGTCGATCGTCAAGACTCGGCAACCATCCCAGTCGATCCAGTTGAATGACTAGTTAGAAAGAGATGAGAGATGGGAGTTGGGAGATGGGAGATAGGAGGATCTCAATGGTGATGTGATTTAATTTGTGCTGCACGGTACTAGTACTAGCTCGATCGGAAATATGCTTTATAGTCTGGCAATCTCCTAACTCCTAACTCCCAACTCCCAACTCTACAAAAACTTCCGCGCTAGAAAATAAGCCGCAATTGACTTAGCATCGATCGGTTCGCCAGCATCAATCGCCGCCTCAAATTCGGCTGGCGTCATCAAAACAACACTGATATCTTCGTCATCATCACCCGCAGGTTGAACGGCTAATTTTGCCAGATCTTGTGCCAAAAAAGCATAAATAATCTCATCGCAATAACCAGGTGCCAGAAAAAACTCACCTAATTTTTGCCATTTTTCCGCCCGATATCCCGTCTCCTCCTGTAGCTCCCGCGCGATCGTTTCGGCGGGATCTTCACCTACTTCCAATGTCCCCGCCGGGAACTCTAAAATACGTCCCTGAGTCGGAAAGCGATATTGTTTGACTAAGACTAATTGACCTTCAGGCGTAATCGGCACTGCTAACGCACCGCCAGGATGATGAATTGATTCCCATTCCCCAATTGCACCATTAGGAAGCTCGATTCGATCGACATTAAAAGAAAATTTACGTCCTTGATAACATAATTTATTGGAGATAACTTTTGCTGGTTCGTTTCCTAAAGGCATGATTTTAATTAATAATTAATTAATAGCTTATAATTGAATCTTATATCTTATCTAACTAACTTAACATCCGAATCTTCTAGCTTGGCGACAAGGGTAGCGATCGATTTACCCGATTTTGGTTCGAGCCAATCGGGTGCGATTTGAGCTAGTGGTACGAGGACGAATGCGCGATCGCACATGTGCGGATGGGGCACCTGTAAAGTCGGCAAATCGATAACTCGATCGCTATATAACAATAAATCTAGATCTAAAGTCCGCGCTCCCCACACCTCACCTCGCACCCGTCCGAACTCAGTCTCGATCGACTGTAAGACACTCAATAATTCTAATGCGCTCAGACTAGTCTCAACGGTCGCACAACCGTTCAAATAATCTGGCTGCGGTGGCCCGATCGGGGCAGTATGATACCAGCTAGAAACGTCTAAAAGCTTAATTTGCGGATGTATTTTTAGTCTCTCTATCGCGCCAGTTAAAATTACCAACGACTCACCTAAATTACTCCCTAATCCGATCGCGCAAGCTGGAATATTTGCCATCTTATCGATCTGCCGATGGTTGAGATTTGGGTTTAGTCGATTTCAAAGCCTGACTAAAACCGATCGCGATCGTGATATTCGATAGCGTTAAAAAAAACTCGGCACCACCATGTAGCAGATCGACATCTGCTAAAGACTTATGCAAAGTTAATTGAGCGTAAGCCCCAATGGGAATTGTTACCGCTACAAATAATAAAGTTAGATAAAATCCAATTAGCGCCACCTTGGGAGTAGGAATTTTTTTGGTCATAAACCACAAAAATCCCAAGTATGGAAATAAAGACACTGCAAATAATGTTTCTTTAGAAAAGATTAATTCAATTAATGAGGGCATAAGTAGCTACATTCAGATATTTATTAGATAGAAACTGCTTAAATCATAGCTGGTGGGCACTGCCCACCCTACGCGATCTATCTACTTATTTGCAAATAATTAATAGATAGAAATTGCTTAAATCCTAGCTGGTGGGCAGTGCCCACCCTATTCACTATTCACGATCCACTATTCACTACTGACTGTTTACTAATCTGCCAAGCAGCCAGACACATCGTGCCATTGCCCACCACCGTCATCGCTGCTTGTAGAGTCACCAGCCACTCTAGCGTGGGCGTATTATCAAAAAAATGCCACGTACAAGCACACATCGCACTCACCAGTGCAGGTAACATCCCAAACGACAGACTCCGCCATGCCAGATTACCACTTGCCTCAGCATAGCGCCAAATCAGCCAGATCGCCGTCATCCACTCAATGACGCTAGAAATATGAATAATCCAAGTGGGAATCGAGAGTACGTGCATCGATCTAGGGTTGAGATACTTATCTAAAAGTGTACCGAAGATCTCTGCCCCCAGAATCCCCACTGTCAAATATCTATTACTAAGCAGCACAAATTCAGTCACTATTTAGACTCCCCAATCTCCCATCTCCCAGTCCCCCAGTCCCCCAGTCTCCCAGTCCCCCATCCCCCAGTCCCCCAGTTCCCCAGTCTCCCAACTCCCAACTCCCAACTCCCATCTTTCCAGAAGCTGAGCCAACCCGATCGCTTTTGGGCATTATATAACCAGTAACGTTTCGCATCTGCTTAGATATCGACGATATGCCAGATTTTAGATACTAGCCAAAAATGGACATGACGCACGACAAATCGCGGACTATTTTGATTGTCGAGGACTCTCGATCGTACCGCAGTAAGTTACGAGATTATTTGAGCCAAGACAATCGCTATGACTACACCATCATCGAGACAGAGACGGGTGCAGAGGGATTGAAGCAATACCGAATCGCCAAACCCGATGCGATTTTGCTCGATTATATCTTGCCAGACATGAATGGGCTGGAGTTCTTGCACGCGCTGCAACAGCAGATCGAGAAACCCGATCTCCCCGTGGTGCTGCTAACAGAGTACAACAAAGAGAACCTAGCCAGTCAAGCGATCGAATCTGGCGCTCAACAATATCTGAGCAAATCAGTACTAACCATTGAAAACTTGCGACTGTCGCTGCATCATGCGATCAAACAAGGCGAACTACTGCGTCAAGTCGCCGATCTCCAGGTTCAAAACGATCGACACCTGAAAGTATTAAATCACAAAGAAGAACAGTTGCGATTGGCACTCGCCTCCGCACAGATGGGGATTTGGGATTGGAATCTGTTGAATGGACACATTCAATGGAACCGCGAACATGAAGAGTTATTTGGCTTAGCTCCGGGAAGTTTTGATGGCAATTATGAAACTTTCGATCGCTGTATTCATCCCGAAGATCGGGCAATGGTGCATCAATGTGTCGTGGAATCGATCGAGTCTCATACCAGCCTGTGCCATCAGTTTCGGATCGTTTGGGCAGATGGAAGCATTCATTGGATCGAGACGCGGGGAGAGGTGTATTTTAATGCCATTGGCGAGGCGATTCGGACGATCGGGACTGTCGTGAATATCGACGCCCGCCAGCAAGCCCAGCAGTTACTCCAAAACCAATTGGAACGCCAGCGGTTGGTACTAGATATGACGGTGCAAATTCGCCGCTCGCTCGATTTGCCAGAAATCTTAAATACTACTGTCAATGAAGTG
Organism: Chamaesiphon sp. OTE_20_metabat_361; assembly: GCF_031364565.1. Taxonomy (NCBI): domain Bacteria; kingdom Bacillati; phylum Cyanobacteriota; class Cyanophyceae; order Gomontiellales; family Chamaesiphonaceae; genus Chamaesiphon; species Chamaesiphon sp. OTE_20_metabat_361. The sequence goes on along the minus strand of NZ_JANLWO010000820.1, from coordinate 1,217 downwards.
CGACAGTTCCTCCAAACCGATCGAGTTACTATCTACAAATTTGCTCCCGACTGGGTAGCGACAGCCATTGTCGAGTCGGTGGGGATGGGTTGGAAAGAGATCCTCACCACCCAAATCTCCAATACTTACATCGAATCGTATCTGGACGACTTCCGGCAAGGAGTAGTTACTCAAAATGCCGACATCTACACTGTCGAAATCGATGCTTGGTATCTGGTGCTGCTAGAAAGTTTTCAAGCCAGGGCAAATGTCGTCGTCCCCATCTTCAAAGGAGAGGAATTATGGGGACTACTTACTGCTCACCACTGCTCGGCACCGCGCCAATGGCAACCTTCCGAAATCGATCTAGTCAAACAACTGAGCAATCAACTCAGTATCGCCATTCAGCAAGCAGATCTATTTGCCCTAGCCCAGCTCGAATTGACACAACGCAAACAAGCAGAAATGACGCTGCAACTGCTCAATACCGAAATGGAGCAGCGTCAGGCAGTCGAAACACTCAAAGACGAATTCATCGGCATTGTCAGCCACGAACTCCGCACCCCACTAACTTCGATGCAGGGCGCATTGGGCTTACTGGCAATGGGTTTGATGGATGACGAACCGGAGCAAATGAAGCAGATGATCGAGATTGCCTCGATCGAAACCGAACGCTTGGTGCGCTTGGTAAATAATATCCTCGATCTGGATAAGTTAGATGCACATTCTAATTCGATCGAGCAAGAGTGGTGCGATGCCCATACGCTCATCCAACGCGCGATCGATGTCATGACTGGCTCGGCGGCGGCGGCGGGAGTGGATCTGGTGCTAGAGTGTCCGCCCCTGGAGATTTGGGTGGCACCCGATCGGATCGTCCAGACATTGACAAATTTGCTCGGTAATGCTATGAAATTTTCTCCCCCTAATAGTAGCGTCTCGATCGCTGTCACGCAGATTAACGAACCGATGCCCGAGCGGGCAGGCAGACTCGACTCAGTGCGAATGGCTCCCACCAGTAACACTCGCCAGATCTGCTTTGCGATTAGAGATTGCGGACGCGGCATTCCCGCTGATAAACTCGAAACCATTTTCAATCGCTTTCAACAGGTTGATAGCTCTGACTCGCGCGACAAGGGCGGCACTGGCTTGGGGCTGGCAATTTGTAAATCGATCGTCGAGCAGCATCAGGGACGGATCTGGGCTGAAAGTGAGTGGGGACAAGGTAGTACGTTTTTCTT
>NZ_JANLWO010000818.1:0-5469 GCF_031364565.1 Chamaesiphon sp. OTE_20_metabat_361 | reverse complement strand
TCTATGTGCCGCTAGGATTGATGCAAAGAGTCCGACCGACGATTTTAGAAGTGCGCGATAGTATTGATGATAGTAGCGAAGAGATTGGCGATCGTATTATCCCCGATCCCGATTGCTTATTAGAGCGATTAGTTACTAATCTAGAGCCAAGTCGAATTGGCATTATTGGCGAACCTGGTTCGGGAAAAACGACTTGCTTACAGAAATTAGCAGCCGGATTACTCGATCGCCAGCTATTACCCATCTGGATTTCGCTTGCAGATCTTCAGAGTGAAACTCTCGAAAACTATCTCCTCAAAGACTGGCTTAAACTAGCTACACGAAAGTTCGAGATCGAAGCCCAACTTCAGCAAGATCTAGTGTTACAATTCGAGCGCGGTCGGGTATGGTTATTACTCGATGCTGTCGATGAAATGGACAGCGAGGCGAGTGTTTCGCTGAGTAATTTAGCCAGACAATTACAGAGCTGGATCGGTAGCGCACACATTATTTTAACTTGTCGATCGAACGTTTGGGATAGTGGTAATAATGCGCTGGCTGATTTTACCACTTATCACAACCTCAGCTTGAGTTATGGCTATAGCCAGCCACACAATCGCGTCCGCCAATTTATTCAAGGCTGGTTTCAAAAGCGCCCCGAATTGAGCGAGCAGCTAATTTCAGAACTAAATCAGCCTCAGTATCAACGATTGCGAGATGCTATTAGAAATCCGCTGCGACTAGCGTTATTATGTCGATATTGGTGGCGAACCCAAGGTAAATTACCCAGTACAAAAGCTAGTTTGTACCAACAATTTACCGATACAATTTATGAGTGGAAACAAGATAGATTTTCTACAACACTAGCACAACGACAACAGTTAAATAATGCTTTAGGAAAGTTGGCACTTCAGGCGATCGATTTCGATCCACTAGTCGATCGCGAACGAGAGCGCGTGCGGTTTCGACTTCATCACCATACTGTTTTAGAATTCCTGACTCCAGATTTACTCGAACTAGCATTACAACTAGGCTGGCTCAGTCAAACAGGCATCTCGATCGCGACTGGTGCCAAAATTTATGCTTTCTATCATTCTACATTCCAAGAATACTTTGCCGCTCGATCGATCGCCGATTGGCATTACTTTTTCATCGGCGATCTCCATCGACAATCGCCGATTTTTAGTCCACATTGGCAAGAGACAATTCTATTTTGGTTTGGGAGAGGGGATATTGCCGCTAGTGAAAAAGAGTCCTGTATAGCCGCTTTAATTGATTTCGAGCGAGCGAGCGGTGGCTTTTATCACTATCGCGCTTATTTTCTCGCCGCCGCCGCAATTGCTGAATTTCCCGAATCAAAATACACCCAGACAATTATCGATCGGTTATTAACATGGCGATTTGCCGAATATATACCCGAACAAAATCTCTGGCAATTTTATCCTTTACCGATTCAAGATGGAGCGAGATTAGCACTCAGACAAACCGATCGGATCGCGGCTATTGCTGGTTTAGAAAGATTCATTTTAACTGTCAGAAATCCTTTCTTACGCTGGCAAGCTGCCCATAGCCTCGGCAAAGTATTCGATCCGGGTAATAAAATTGCAATTGAGTCATTAGTTGACTCGATCGCGACAGTCTCTAATAGCGATATCTGTATTAAAATTTGTGAGTCAGTTTGTAAAATCGACCCAAACTATAATGATGTCGCGATCGACAAACCGATCGAACTCATCAAAACTAGTGCAGCTCCAAATATTGTCCGCAAAGCGGCTTTCATGCTGGGTAAAACATCACTGGAGCGATCTTTATCGAGCGATAAATATATCGAACTATTCAATTTGGCGATCGATACATTAGTCTCGATCGTGAAGGAGCATAACGAACCAACACAATTGTCACCGAATGCTCATCAACTTGCCGCATTAGAAAATCTGCGGCAGCTTATGCCAACACATCCTGTCGCACAGAGCCAATTTAAAACCAAACAAACCTTACCCAGCAGCACCCGTAATCGCGCCAAGAAAGCTGCTCATCAACGTGGTAATGATATCGCAATATCCATACTTGCCAATAAACTACTAACTACAACTAATCCCGAAACTCAACGTCGCTATGCTTATCAGTTGGGAAAATTTGAGCTTGGACACCCCTTAGCAGTAGAGACATTATTAGAGTTAATGTCTTCATCCCACCCAGCAAGTTTCTACAAACGCACTGGTGAATATCTCAAGGAAATCTTATTAGATGAACAATTACCATTGGTAATTAAGGCGCTAAAAGTTAGAATTTCGGATCTCGATCGCGGCGATCGCTCGGCGGCGACTATTCAATGTTATAAATTACTTTGGTATTGTGCCGATCGATTATCTTATCAAAAATTTGTTTGGGTTTGGAATCGATCGGACTCTATTTTACCAAGCGATCGTCACCTTGAGAAACGTGAGTAAATAGTCAATGATGTATCAATTTCAAATTGGTAAATCGACTCGGAACTCTAAGAGTTGCCCTTCTTCACTACCAAACTTGAGCTGCATTCCCGACTGGAGTGGAAATTCACCACCGTGAATCTTGTGCCATTTATTATCGCGATCGAGCACATAACTACCAAAGCGGGACGAGTCGCGCAGGTAATAAATCCCGTTCATCACATCAGTCATCGAAGTAGAACGATAGATAATTTCGGCATGACGTTGAGATACCCAAGGTTCGTGAATTATCAGATCGTTATCGCTAGATCTACCAACTCGCATCAAGCCATGTCCGATCGGGAAATCGGGATGAGTATGAAAACTTAAAGACCGCATAAATGCCGCTGGAATTAATTGCGGCACAGACGGTATCTCCGTAATTGCTGCCTCTAACGGTCGAATTAATTCGCCATTAAACTCCGGGTGCATGTAGAGAATCGGCAGCGTCCAAGCAGGTTGATTGAACTTGTATAAAATCAATAATTGTTGTCTGGCGATCGCCGCCGCTTCATCGATGCTCAGTCGTTGTGCCAATGCCTGCGTAAACGTCTGAATAAAGCTCAACGCCTCTCGATCGGCGATCGTATCGCGCATCGCCAGCACCGCAGGGACACCATAATGTAGCAACACCTCAGCCAGACTGCTGCGCGGGACGGCTCGCTGTTGATGTTGATACGGTTGCGCGCCCCAACAGGAGTTAAACACTGCTAGTTTTACTCTACACCGGACGAGTAATTGGGCGAGTTCCGTACCATTCATGCCGCCGAGATTGTTGAGCATCACCAATCCGCCTTCTGCCGCAGGCATCCCATGTCCGGCATAGAAAAACAAATTGTACTGCTGACTTTCTACTGCGGCGATCAGTTCAGCAGGAGTTGGTTGCACCAATGTATCGACTTGACATCCGGCTGGATTGAGGCGATTGGGCGGATTAAACCCGCTTGGCATCGTATTTTGGAGTGCTTGGGCGATCGTCGCGGCTTCCTGCTGGAGATCGAGCTGCGGACTACCAGGAATATTTTTCCCCAGCACTAGGAGAATTTTGATGGCTCGATCCAACCGTTGCGGCGGTAACGAATCGACATCGCTATTAGTGCGGCTGAACAACACCTGTCGATCGATCGAGATTGCTGGCTTCCCCGGCTGTGGCTGGATGATTTCCCACGGGAGGGGGATTAGATCGGGATCGCGCACTTCCAAGCGCAGACGGAGCAATTTGCCCTGCCCGATCGCCATTCCTTGACTTTGAGCGAAAGCATTCCCCGTTTGGCGACACAGCAGCCATTTCCACAAGCTCAATCCCAAGTGCTGCATTAAATTGGCACTATAAATCTGGGGTTGTGGCGCATCCACTGGCGCTACCGCTGCTAAATCCAGCTCGGGAATGCTCGACTCCTGATGACATGGCAAACAATAAGGTCTACTTCCCGGACTAAACAACGCTTGCCATCCCAGCCATACTTGGGATAGCTCGATCGTCCAATGACAATTTTCAATTACGGAGCCGCCAGGATAAGGTGCTTTCAGAACCCACACGGCATAATTATCTGGCGTGTCTGTACCCAAACGCGCCACTGCAATATTTAGAGAAGGATGTTCATCCACGGATAGAGGATTGAGAATAGGGGTATGAAATGTACGCACGGTGGAAATAACGATCGAGATGATGGAATGTATGAGGTAATCGCTTCCAGTGTCATTATCGGCGATCTCCTAACTGTTGTCACGATTATTAGTAGCAGATGTATCATCATGCCATTATGAGGTAGCTCGATTTTGGCGATTCTCATTCTGAGAGGCTACGCCAACGGATTCCCGTTAGCTCCAAATGTGAGTATACTTTCACTGTACGATCGATCCCCAATTACTCATGCTATGGGCTTAATTGAATTACTGCTTTTACTGGCTTTGGGGACAGGAGTGACCCGATTTATCGCCGTGTCCAATCGGCGTAAACGTCTAGAAGCCGCTTTTTACCAGTTATTGCGCCAACAGGATAGTTGTGTATCTCTAATTCAGCTAGTGGCAATTTCCCAAGTGAGTAGCCAAGATGCCAAGACATTTCTGGACGAACAAATGCGGCTGCTCAATGGCATTCCCGAAGTCGATGATGATGGCGACACTTTTTATCGCTTCCCAAAATTAAAGCTGCCAGCGGCAAGCTTTAATGATGACTGGTAGATTTAGGCTTTGGGTTTTAGGGGAAAGGGGAAAGGTAATGGGTAAAAGGTAAAAGGTAAAAGAACAATTGCCCGTCTCCCCATCTCCTCGTCCCCCCGTCTCCCCGTCTCCCCGTCTCCCAACTCCCAACTCCCAACTCCCAACTCCCAACTCCCAACTCGAAAAGTGAGCCAAAGTGGTACGTTGAGAAACAACCAGAATGTTGACATTGCTAGGCTTGAGAAAAAATTAAGGAATGTAATGTTTTAGACTGGGGTCGGGAGTAGACACCAAATCGGCATTATGATGAGAGAAATTGTAAAGTTTCGTAAGAAGATAACTTTAAAAATATGTCTCTTCCATTATTAGAATATTCCCCTTCGAGTCAGAATACTCGCGTCCGGGGCTATGAAGTGCCTGGGGACGAGCAGCCGCGTGTTTTCTCGACAGATAACTTACTATCCTCCGGCGAGATCGATATTCTCATTGGAGCTGCCTATCGCCAGATTTTCTTTCACGCGTTTGCTGCCGATCGCGAAAAGTTCCTAGAATCCCAGCTCCGCAGCGGTCAAATTACCGTGCGGGACTTCATTCGGGGCTTATGCTTATCCAATACTTTTACCAATAGTTTTTACAACCTCAATAACAACTATCGGTTCGTCACGCACTGCATCCAGAAGGTGCTAGGACGCGATGTGTACAACGATGCCGAAAAAATTGCTTGGTCGATCGTTATTGGCACTAAAGGTCGTGCTGGCTTCATTAACGACTTGCTCAACAGCGATGAATATCTCGAAAACTTCGGCGATAGCATCGTTCCCTTCCAACGTCGGCGAGTATTACCCTCCGGCGCAAGCGA
>NZ_JANLWO010000784.1:0-7654 GCF_031364565.1 Chamaesiphon sp. OTE_20_metabat_361 | reverse complement strand
AACGGGAGTGCTGTAATAAACCGACTAATTGCTTGTGAGATGTTAATTTTCCCTCTAGCAATACGGGTACCGAAGCTACCGCTAATCCTGTCAATAGCTCTCGCCGCGCCGCTGTGCTGAGAAATTGATGAGAAGTTCGCTCTAATAAATCGTATTCTAAGAAATAATGCGGCAACTTGTCATAAAATACCGTATGTTTGGCATACATCCATTCGCCATACAGGATATATCGATCGCCCAAAATCTCCCACAATGCGGCATAATGACTGTGCGCCCATTGTTTGAACAAATTAAAATGGCGTTCGCGAGCGCCACCAGTTAGATAGTGCCCGCGACTTTGCAATAATAATTGTCCGTTAGCATCGAAACTAATCGCAGCATTAGCACCATCGACTTTCTCCTCTATTACTACATACTCATTGGCAATCGCCCTAAATGGTATGCTGTCCAAATCTTCATCCCCAGGCTGTTCGCGCGAGCCTTCAATATGCGGCGTTCGCGGATATTTTTGCATCAGCATTTTGCAGTTCCCCTCTCAAGGCAACAATATAAATCGTAATTCGTAATTTGTAATTAATATTCTTCGAGATTTGGAACTCGCCTAAAAACTTGCCATGAAAAACAATGGCTGTGGCTGAAAATCGCCGCTAGGAAATATTAATTACTGGCTAAAGGTGGAGAGGTAGAGGGCTACATGACGAACTCGCTGACAAACTTGTAGATATTTTTAATCTAGTCTATGTATTATCGTATGTCAAGAGCCAGATCGATTGAAAGCAATCTCAGCCTAATCATCTTAACTGCGCTCCTAAAGCCTGTAAAGATGCTTTTTGTGCCTTAGTCAATCCGTGAATCTTGTCGATCTGCATTCCTTCATAGGGACGGCGAGATTTCCAAGTGGCGATACATTTGGCAGCTTCTAAATCCCAAACTTTAATAGTTTCATCTAAACTACCAGTAAATGCGAGAAAATTGGGCGAATCCATGTCTGGTAATCGAACATTACCAACATCTAGAGTATAAATTAAGCCACTATGCTCGGTCAGACTCTGGAGACATTTACCAGTTTCAATATCCCATGTTTTGAGAGAGCGATCGACTCCTACACTAATAATAGATCGATCGTCATGACTGAATTTCGCGCTGATAATCGGCCCTTTATGCCCGATAAAGATTTGCAAACATTCGCCAGTTTCTACCGACCAAAGTTTGATGGTTTCATCATAGCTCGAACTAACTAACCACTGACCATCAGTACTAAAAGTAACCGACCAAACACTATTACTATGCTCGCCGATATCTCGATAGTACTCACCCGATTGCGGATTCCAGAGTTTAATAATACCTGCAAATTCACAACTTGCCAACAGCTTACCATCGGGACTAAAATCGGCATAAATTACCGGGCTGCGATGTTCTTTCAGCGTCTTCAAACACGCTCCAGTGTCAACATCCCAAATTTTTACTGTTTGGTCGTAACTAGTACTAGCTAATGTTCGGCCGTCAGGACTAAAAACTACCCGCCACACCCAACTATGATGACCTCGCAATGTCTTGAGGCAATTACCTGCTTGCCAATCCCATAATTTGACAGTGTAGTCAGCACTTCCACTAGCTAATAACCGACCGTCTGGACTAAAATTAACCGACCAGACTCGATTAGTATGTTCGCGCAAAGTTTGGACGATCTTTTCTCGATCGATACTCCAGATTCTAATCGTAGTATCTTCATTACCACTGGCTAAATAACTCCCATTGGGACTCAAATTGACGGATAAAATTGCATTAGTATGTCCGACGATCGTTTTAATACAGCGTTCCCGTTCTAAATCCCAAATTTTAGTATGATTGTCATCGCCACCGCTAGCAATTTGGGTACCATTGGGATGAAAAGCCACAGTCCAAATCCGGTTACGGTGTCCGAGGAAGGTTTTTACACATTTGCCACTATTAGTATCCCAAAGTTTAATAGTTTTATCGAAACTACTGCTCACTAATTGTTGTCCATCTGGACTAAATGCGATCGCACTGACGGGTTGCTGATGTCCGATTAATGTGTGCAAACATGTGAGAATAAACATCCCCGACTTCTCAAAGAAGTCGGGGATTTTGGCGTGGGACAAATCTCCGACTTCTTGAAGAAGTCGGGGATTTTGGTTAGTAATATCCCAAATTTTAATCGATCGATCGTAACTACAAGTCGCGATCGTTTTACCATTGGGACTAAATGCAACAAATCTCACCCAAGCAGTATGAGCTTCCCACTCAGCCACACATTCACCCGTCGCCACATTCCACAGTCGCACTCTCAGATCTTCGCCACCACTAACCAGAGTACAACCGTCGGGACTAAACGCGATCGACCAAACCCGACCATTATGCCCTACCAAAGTCTGGATTTCGGGACTTAAATTACCTGGAAACGTCCGCCAGAGGCGAATCGTACTATCTTGAGCGGAACTGGCGATAATTTGTCCATCGGGACTAAAGGTGACAGCATTGACTGAAAAAGTATGTCCGATGTATGTCTGCAAACATTCACCCGTGGCGACCTCCCACAACTTCACCAGATGGTCGTCGCTGGCACTGGCGAGATATTGCCCGTCAGGACTAAAAGCGATCGCCCAAGCCCAGTGTTGATGCCCTTGACAATTACTGAGTTTTGTGAATGTACGAGCATCCCAAATCTGAATATCGCCTTTAGTATCGCTAGTCGCAAAACGTTCGCCGTCAGGACTAAAAGCAATTCCAACGACACCACCAAAGGTTTCGGCAAAGACAGTCTGACTGATGTGGCTCCCAGTAAAATCGACATCGTGTAAGGTTGCATTCAGGAGGTAGGCTTGACGAATTGCCAAGTGTGAAAAATCAAAGCCTTGGAGATCGGTTTTGAGGTGACAAAATAAATTGAGCAGATTTCCCGCCGCATAACCACCGATTTTGTCGGTTTGATGGCGCAAGGTAGTCAGGATTTTGTGAAGATGCAATTCGAGGTGCGATCGATCCGTAAAATGCGTCAATAATCGATCGATTAACGGCTGTAAAATTAGTTGAATTTGAGCATCCCGCAGGTAATCTTTGGTTTGCGCTTCGATGAGAGCGTGGGTTCTAAATAGCTCCAATTCTCCCGTAATAATTTCTCGCTCGATCCGATCGATAAACCTATTTGTGACATATTCCATAATCACGGGTTGTTGAGTCAAACCCCACTCGGTAGTTTCAATTAAACATCGATCTCGGAGTGTTTCTAGTGCTGTTAATAAAATCGGTAGCGTACCTGCGGGGATCGATGCTGCTTGCAATCTAGCGGGAGTAACACCTTCCCGATCGATCGCCAGCCAGTACATCACCTGTTGTTGCAAGACTGATAATCGATCGAACTGCCGCTCGATTAACTCCCAAAGATTGCCAAATACAACCGTACCTTGGGCTAAAAAAGCACAAACATCACCATTGAAGAGATTTTGAATACTTGTTGCTACTAAATTGAGAGCTAAGGGATTACCGTAGACGTAATCGATCAGATTGTGCTGCTCGATGAGTGGTGCGGTGATGCCTTTATCGACAAGCAAATATTGCGCGGCAGTGATGTCGAGTCCAGTCAGTTGCAGCGATCTAACTGGTAGATTAACTCCTTCCCGTAGGCTGATGCCGCTGGGTTTTTCCCTGCTGGTAATCACCATACAACTCTGATGATTTTCATCACTCACCCGCCCAAAAATTTCGCCATAGGCTTCATATCCTGTCAGATAACAGCCATTTTGAGTTCCAGCTTGCAAAATTGACTCGACGTTATCGAAGATCAGTAAACAGCGTTTTTGGTGCAATTGCTGCATCAGTAAAGAGATCGAACTCTCCTGCACCTCAGAATCCATCAAAATTGGCAGGATTTCATTCAACAAGTCCTGTGGATCGATCGCTTGTCGCAAACTTCGCCATACCACACAATCAAACTGAGACTCCAACTGTTGAGCCAGTTTCACAGAAAGCGCGGTTTTACCAATGCCACCCCAACCAAAAATTCCCACCACCCGACAACGACTATCGAAAATCCACTGTTCGAGCGTTTCTAACTCAGTCTCTCTCCCATAAAAGCGGGAAACATCAATTGCTTCTCCCCAATTAGTCGTCGCCAAGGATGTTTGATAACCCTGGAGGATCGCACAGAGATTCCCTTTGGAAACTCTTTCCCCAACTATCACCGAGAGCAACCGCCACAACTGCGATGCAACTTGTTTGATATATTCCGGCTCATAACCCAACTCTCTCCCGATCTCCTGATAGGAATCGCGATTCCATACTTTTGAGACGATCTCAGTTTGCAGCGTACTGAGCGATCCGCGTTGATGTTGTTCGAGCAATCGATCGATGATTCTGAGAGCTTCTTGTCCAGTCATTTAAGGTCGATCGCTACTAGATAGATCGTGAATTAGAGATAGTATAGATCGATTCGATCGTGTGAAATTGTAATTTATACGACAGAAGGTTTACATTACTTAATATCGATCGAGGATAACTACTTACTTTTAGTTACTTTTTATTACTGACAGATCGATCGGGTCGAGATTATATTTAAACAGTGAAATTCAAGCATGTCTCTAAGACCTACGCATTGATAAAGAGATCGCTTTGTGTATGCAGGTACCACAGACAGTGAAAGATGATTCACGATAGCTCACATGTGTTTCAACATAGTACGATGATTTTTAAATTCGCGCTATTTTCAGCTTACGCTTTTCTCCATCTGCTGCTAAATATTTCATTTCTCTAATAAATTTATGTTACAAAAAACACGCGTCGCTATCCTAGTTTTCTCTGTCAGTGCTGGTTTTGGATTTGCACAAGTCGGTCAAGCAGCTACTCTTTATACGAGTAAATCTGCATTTCTTGCTGCAACAACAGGAATATCGACAGTCGATTTTGAGGGACTTACCCCACCCAATACAGCTATTTCATTGAATGTTCCCGCCACTGTATCTGGAGTTACGTTTAGTAGTCCTGCGAACCCGTTCATATTGAATTGTCCTACATTCCCCTCTGGTTTTAGTAATTGTGCTCTTGCTGTTTCTCTTCAAGGGGCTGGTACTATTGTAGGAACAGGTCAGGTTCCTAATCCTATTACTGCAACACTTCCATCATTTGTTACTGCTGTAGGATTAGATGTTTTACCATACAACATTAATGACCGAAATACAGTTAGTATTTCAACGGGCGATTCCACCACATTTACAATTGGTAACAATGTGCAGTTTATTGGTTTTACATCGACGACTCCGATTACCTCTTTAACTTTGAGTGGGAACGGTGGTCTATTATTCGATAATTTAGTTCATGGTCAAATAAATAGCTCTGCTGCTGCTGTCCCCGAACCATTTACGATTATTGGCACATTAATCGGTGGTACGGCAGCTTTTCGTATGAGAAAAAAGATTAAAGATGCCGATTAATAATTAGGTAAGCACAATTAAATGTCAGATAGATAAGTTGCCAAAAAGTCCCTGATGCTGTTCCCCTCTACGAATCATTCTTACTCCAGTAGCAAGTAGGCAAGTAGGGTGGACACTTCCCACCAGCTATGTTTCAGACATAATCTATTTTATAAATAATTGCATCTACCTACTTAGCAATCATTATTTAATTTTGTGAGATTGGGATTTCGATCGAGTGAATCTAGACAGTAGAGCGGAATTATCGATCGACTCTCTTTCAGAGAGGCTGTGCCTACGGCAGGCTTCGCCAACGCCAACGAACCGATATACCGGATGTTCGATCGCTTCACATTACTTTACAGCCTGCAAAAATTTTAGTTACTGACTACTCGATCGAGGTTATCTTTGAGTCTAACCACGTTTCTACCAGGAAAGTTGCCTAGATAAATTCTTCCAAGTCCTTGCTGCAACTGAGCCTGCTTTCTTGCCGATTTGGTAACGTCACCAGCTATTGAACTATTGTACAAACACAGATTTAAGAGTGAATAATTATGGCAAATTTAGAGGATTTTAAAGGAATGTCTTTCGATTACCAGGATCGACAGCCAACATTTTTTCAATAGAAAGACCTGTATCACCAGAAGAAGTGGAAGAAAATTTTATTGTGAAAACTTACAACGATCTCAAGACTAGGGGAATGAAAACTCTTGAGCATACAGGTAATCCTATTTATTTCACAATTGGTACAGATTCAATGCAAGATAATCATAATTTAGAGTTCGTGTACATGACAGGTATCGGTCAAGATTCAGCGAGTGTACCTAAAAAACAATTAAAGCAAATATCGAAGAAAATGGCGGAGATAGTTAAATGATACTAATGGATTGGGATGAATATTACGATCGACACTTTAAAGGATATATAGATCGGGATGATGTGCGCGATCGATGTCATCCGCAGATATTCAAACATGAAGATGATGGACAGCCGAGAAATGCTATTGTTTTAGTACATGGATTGACAGACTCGCCTTACTTCATGAGAGATATCGGTGAGTATTTTTGCTCCAAAATGGGTTTTGATGTCTATATCCCCTTGCTTCGCGCGCATGGCTTAAAAAATCCTCAAGACATGAAAGACGCATCTTTAATCGAGTGGCGCAAAGATGTCAGATTTGCGATCGATCGAGCTAGAGAAAGTGGTGGACAAGTCTCGATCGGGGGATTATCAACAGGTGGTACATTAAGTGTTGAAATGGCTCTCAATAACGAAGCGGCGATCGATGGTGGAGTTTTCCTATTTTCTGCTGCATTAGGTTTAGCTAGCCATGCTGGCAATCTGGCTGAAATCTTTCTCCGAACCCCTCTAGCTAATATTTTCGACCAGATCGATCGCAGTAGTCTCATCAATAGTTCACCTAGTGGTAATCCCTTTCGATATTCTAAGATGGATATTGGCGGAGCGAGAGAATTATCGAAACTAATTAAAGAATTAGATTTACTGACCGATCGAGATGTCTTAAATCAACCGCTATTTGCAGCACATTCTGAAGCAGATACCACCGCAGACATTGATGAGATCGAAGAATTGGTGAATCGATCTCCATCAGCAGAAATATTTAGAATTGGTAAGAATTTTGCCGTCCCTCATGCTAGTGTTGCTTTGAAAAATCCAGTATTGTCAATTAACAACTCTCCCTTAGAACCTAGCAATCCTTTCTTTGACCAAATGATGAAATCACTTCATGTATTTGCGGACAAACATGGTTTAATCGATTGTAACTAAATGGTGGTGCGTTGTTTTCCGCGCTAACACACCCTGTGCTTTGATAAACGATTAACTAAAGAAGTGCAAATTCTAGGGAAATTGGTATCTATGAAATCCATGACACAAATCACCGTCGGCGATATTGACATCAACTACAAAATCAAAGGTAGCGGCAAACCGTTACTGATGATCGTGGGTTTGAGTTTTAGCCTGCTCGATTGGGGCAATAAATTCACCGAATTACTCGCTCAAAACTATCAACTTATCCTCTTCGACAATCGCGATGCTGGACTCACCAGCCCATCCCCACGTCCGTATAGTATCGTAGACATGGCAGATGATGCCGCAGGGTTATTAGACGCATTGAACATTCCCAAAGCGCATGTATTTGGTGTCAGTATGGGTGGTGCGATCGCCCAGCAATTTGCTCTAAAATATCCCGATAAGCTAGATAAGCT
>NZ_JANLWO010000779.1:0-4806 GCF_031364565.1 Chamaesiphon sp. OTE_20_metabat_361 | reverse complement strand
AACGGGATATTTTATTCAATATGCAGGTCAATTTGAAGCTGAAGAACGTGCCAGTAAAAACATTTTAGTTTTCAGCGGGATCGCGTTTGTAGCAATTACTGTCTTGATGTATCTTTCTGTTAAATCGATCCCCTCAACGCTAATGATTATGATTAATTTACCAATTGCTTTGGTAGGTGGGGTCATTGCGGTGGCTCTGACAGGTGGCGTGATTTCGATCGCATCTCTAGTAGGATTTGTATCCTTATTTGGGGTGGCAACTCGGAACGGATTACTGCTAGTAGATAACTATAATACTAAATACGCTGAAGGAATGCCCATGCAGGAAATCATTGTCAAAGGTTCGATGGAGCGATTAAATGCGATCTTGATGACGGCGTTAACTTCGGGATTAGGTTTAGCACCGATGGTATTTCAAGGTGGATCGGGACAGGAATTATTACAGCCGTTATCGATCGTGGTCTTTGGTGGTTTGTTTACTTCTACGGCGATTACATTATTGGTATTGCCCGCTCTATATGCCAAGTTTGGCAAGCATTTATTTCCGAAAAAAGTGGAAGAACCCACAGCAGAACAATTTTCTACGCATATGTAAACTATAGCAAGCTCAAATGTCGATCGGGAAAGAAAATTTGACAACCACAATCGATTAAATAATAGCTGGATTTCTTCATTTCATCTGGATTTCATCTTGGCTATTTATAATAGACAGACCGACTCGATCGGTGAAGTCTATTTCTCTCAAGCGGATCGTTGGCATAGCCTCTCTGAAAGAGAATCGCAAATGAGACATGCAATTTTATGGCGAAAGTCTATTTAATTTCGACAAATATATTCAATTAGGAGTGCGGACATGAAATTATTAACGCCAGGAATTATCCTCTTAGCTAGTGCTGGACTATTATTACTGGTAGCCTGTAGCAAAGAGTCAACAACCAGCGATTCGACTAACCCAAATACTGCTACACCTACAGCGGAAACTGCAACTCCAGCAGCAACGACTACGGCTCAAGCTGAAAGTAGCAAGGGTGGTAAGAGTAATAAGGGTGGGCAAGTAGTAGAGTCGGGTAAATATCACTTAGAGTTCATTCCAGAGAAGGGTATTAATGATACTCACTTAGATTTATATCTGCAAAGAGGTGATATTTATGAAGCTATTACCAATGCGAAGGTCACTGCTGATGTCCAATTACCAGATGGTAAACTGAAGACTATTCCACTTAGTTATGATACCAGTGGTAAACATTATGCAGCAGTATTAAAAGAGAAAGTCACTGGTCAATATCAAGTCAAAATTACTGCAACGATCGGTAGCGATCGAGCTGATGGTCGGTTTAATTTCGATAGATGAATAAAGGATATTTTGGAAGAGGAATCGATTGCCGATTCCTCCTAGAATTTACTCACCCTCTTGACTCTCTAGCTGACTAGAGAGTTGATAATAAGAATAAGTACATTTAGAACGCATACAGCGGCTGGCTACCAAGTAGCGTAGCAAGATCCGCTCGATCTGCGAGATTTAGCCGCTCATCAACATTCTTCACATCAAAAGTATATGGAAGATTTAAATCTCAAGCTCAAAGGGATGAGTTGCGCCTCGTGTGCAAATAATATCGAGCAGGCAATTCTGAATGTGCCAGGGGTAGTAGAAGGTAACGTCAATTTTAGTAGCGATCGAGCAACCGTGCGCTACGATCCCAAACAGACTAATATCAATATCATCACTAAAGCAGTTGTTGATGTTGGGTATGAGGCACAAATTATCCCAGCAGATCTGAGCATTGAAGATGATGCCGGAAATGTGCAACAACAACGAGAGGAGCGAAATCTTCAGCGTAGAGTTTTAGTCGGTGCCATACTCAGTATCCTGCTCGTCATCGGCAGTCTGAGCCATTTCAATCTCACCCTGCCATCCTTCCTCGCTCAACTCGAAAATCCCTGGGTACAGCTAGCTCTCGCATCACCCGTGCAGTTTTGGGTGGGTAGAGAATTTCAAATATCGGCATGGAAGGCATTTCGCCACCGTACCGCCGATATGAATACCCTAATTGCGCTCGGCACGAGTATCGCCTTTTTCTATTCACTCTGGGTAACTCTAAACCCTAATTACTTTACAACCCAAGGGTTATCCGCAGAAGTCTATTATGAAGCGACTGCGATGATTATCACTTTGACGCTGCTGGGAAGATGGTTGGAAAATCGTGCCAAAGGAGCTACCTCATCGGCAATTCAGGCATTGATGGGATTACAGGCAAAAACGGCGCGGGTGGTGCGGGATGGTAGAGAACTTGACATCCCGATCGCCGAAGTCGCCCTTGCAGATATTGTAGTAGTACGTCCTGGTGAAAAAATCCCCGTCGATGGTGAAGTGGTGTCGGGATATTCAACTGTGGATGAATCGATGCTCACAGGCGAAAGTTTTCCCGTGACTAAACAAGTCGGCGATGAAGTTGTCGGCGCAACCCTCAATAAGATGGGTAGCTTTCTGTTTCGGGCGACCAAAATCGGTAAAGATACCGCGTTGGCGCAGATTGTTAAGTTAGTCCAACAAGCCCAAAATTCTAAAGCCCCAATCCAAAAATTAGCAGATAATATCACTGGCTGGTTCGTTCCGGTGATTCTGGCGATCGCAGTTATCACTTTTGTAGTCTGGTTTCTAACGATCGGGAATTTCACGCTTTCGATCGTCACGATGGTTGGCGTATTAATTATCGCTTGTCCCTGCGCTTTAGGTCTAGCAACGCCCACATCGGTCACTGTCGGCATCGGCAAGGGGGCAGAACATGGCATTTTGATTAAAGGGGCAGAAAGCTTAGAACTTGCCCGTCAAATCCACACGATCGTGCTGGATAAAACAGGCACCATTACTCAAGGTAAGCCAGTTGTTACCGATACTACCTCGATCTTAGATCTCATTCCTAGCAGTCCTGGCGTGCTAGCCCCACTGACTTTATGGCGATCGATCGGTGCTTTAGAGAGCAACTCCGAACATCCTCTAGCTGAAGCCTTGTTGCAATATGCGCGCGAACAAAATAAAGGCTCGCAATTACCGACTGTCGAACATTTTGAAGCGATCGCCGGAAGTGGTGTCCAGGGTACTGTAACAGGGCAGCAGGTATCGATCGGGACTCAACGTTGGTTTGATGAAATGGGGATAAATTCAGCAGTATTCCAAGCCCAGAAAGAAGACTGGGAAGACGCCGGAAAAACTGTAGTTTTTGTTGCTGTTGACGGGCATTTACAAGCTGCGATCGCAGTTGCTGATACCGTCAAACCTACCTCTGCCAAAGCGATTCAAACCCTACAGAAAATGGGCATTGAAGTAGTGATGCTAACTGGCGATAATCAGCGTACCGCCAAAGCGATCGCCGATCGCGTGGGGATTAAGCGCGTCTTAGCCGAAGTCCGCCCCGACCAAAAAGCGCAGACGATTCAGACTTTGCAAGTGAAAGAGAAGAAAGTTGTCGCGATGGTGGGAGACGGGATTAATGATGCCCCTGCACTTGCTCAGGCTGATGTCGGGATGGCGATCGGCACGGGTACGGATGTCGCGATCGCCGCAAGTGACATTACGCTGATTTCAGGGGACTTACAGGGGATTGTGACGGCAATTCGGCTCAGTCGCGCCACGATGCAAAATATTCAGCAGAATCTATTTTGGGCACTAGGCTATAACGTGCTGGGCATCCCGATCGCAGCGGGAATTCTGTTCCCACTTACAGGTTGGCTGCTCAATCCTGCGATCGCCGGAGCAGCAATGGCATTTAGCTCGATTTCAGTCGTCCTCAATGCTTTGAGATTAAAAGGAGCGAACATATGAAACTGGCAGCAATTTTAGTCGGGACAGCACTACTTTCGCTTTTTCCGGCGGGTGTGGGTAACTCTCAAATGCAACACTTACCTACAGATCGCTCGTTTCAACCCATCGAGCAACCTTTACCCATCAAAGTCGGTGTAATCCTGGGCGGACTGACGCTAATTGGTGCCGAGCTGTGGTGGTTTCTAGGACGCAAACAACAACAGCAACAAGCAACTCAAAGTAATGGAGTGCAATCGGTATTAGTAACAGTTGATGGTGGCTATCGTCCAGATCGAGTTATTGTCAATAGCGGTGAACCCGTGCGGTTGTCATTCGATCGATTAGATAGTAATTCTTGTCTGGACGAAGTGTTAATTCCCGACTTTGGGATTAGCACCCGTTTACCCGTCGGGCAAACAACAACTGTTGAATTCATCCCAACTAAAATAGGGGAATATACTTTTACTTGCGGGATGAGAATGTTTCGGGGAGTAATTGAGGTGACAGGGTAGCTGTCCCCAAACACGGCTTGAGATAGACATGATTTCGCTCAGACAGCGGTACCGTTAACCTAAGTTACATAAGTTTAACAATTAACTTCACCACGATCGAACTAGCAATTGCTACCCTCTACCCTCTCCCATCTCCCATCTCTAATACAGCTCGTATTTCATCAGTTGACAGGCGATCGTCCCGTTATAAACAGTCGTGCGGGCAGCCGATCGCAGCCCGATCGATTTTGCTAGCTCCTTATTGCCACTGAGGACATACGCCGTCCACCCTTTAAACCGCTCTTTGAGGACATCGCCCAAGAGCCGATAAAAAGCGCCCAAATCTTCATCGCGTCCCAAGCGTTCGCCATAGGGCGGATTGCACATGAGCACCCCCGAATCTGCGGGAGCTTCCACGTCGGCTAGTTCCTGCTGCAAGAACTGAATATATCTTTCTACTCCCGAACTGCGGGCATTCGATCGCGCCTGTTCGATGACTTCAAAATTGCGATCGCT
>NZ_JANLWO010000762.1:0-5424 GCF_031364565.1 Chamaesiphon sp. OTE_20_metabat_361 | reverse complement strand
ACTATTAACGATGCCAGTACCAATACTCGAATCACCCTCTTTATCATCTGTTGCTTCAATTCGTAATAAAATCTGATAAGCACCAGTCGAGCCTTTGGGGAATTTCGTCGGATCGGGGCTTGGTAACAAGACTTGCCCAGTCGGTTGCAAGAATATATCGAACCGTTCGAGCAGGGTATAACGTCGTTGTAAACCGCGTTCTTCGAGCGGCAAACTGGCTTCGGTTAATAAATCTCGCCCAGTTGGGGGCGGATCTCCAGGTAACACTACTTCCCATCTGCCTTTTAATCTACCCGTACCGTTGTAGCTAATTTGGGCACCGAATTGAGGTAAAGTTGACCCAGTAACAACCGCAGGCGCAGGTTTACCGCCAGTAACTAGTTTGACGCTGGTAATGCTAAAAGGCACGCGCGCGCCACCGCTAGAGAGCCGACAGGTAACGGCTACATATTCATCAGGGCCGCCGTTATTACTCCTCCAGCGGCGCACGTAGAAGAAATCGGAATTATCACCTCGCGCTGCATCTTGATAGGCTTTACGCGCCACAGAGGCGGGAATGGTCATAATATCTGTATAGTTATTTTGACCGCTAGTTCGACCGATATTGTACCGACGCGGCAATCTCCCAAATACGGTACCAGAAACACACGATCGATCGGCATTAATTTCGCCACACCACAATGCTTCAGCGGGGCTTTGGTTATTTAATCCAAAGTAGGTGAGAAATACCGTAGTCGTGCCGAAACTTTTGACATTTACCCCTCTGGGACTAACGTCGGCAGCTTGAGCGGGTTGCATTCCCAAGAAAGTTACACCTATAGCTAAAATTGTCAGCGATCTGGTGAAGATTTGGTTGGTTTTCATGGTTTAGGGAATAGGGGATAGTGGTTCAAAAACTTAGACTTATGCCTGCACTGACGGTATTAATTGTTGAATCGGTGTTGATATTGCCGATCGAACTACTGTTAAGATTCGATTGACCGCTGTAGCGGAGGAAAACACTGCCAGGATTTTCGCGACCGAAAGTATTTGTTTTGAAATTCCAAGTTAGGAGTAAATCTAAAGCATTCGATCGAGTCAAAGATTCGCCGATCGAATCAGAGTCATTATTAAAATTGTAATTAACAGCTAATGTGACATCAGGGACAAATTCCCAACTCACTCCAAAGGTCGGACTTTGGGTAAACCGCGTAATTTGGCGTTCGATATTTTGGGCGTTGTTGAAGTTGTAGCCAAGATTGAATCTTAGTTGTTGACTGGGTTGCCAACCAACTGAAAATTGATGACTGATATTATTAAAGTCAGCATTTTCGCGTTCCTGCTGGCGATTGTCTTGAAAAGTATTGCTAAATTTATAATCAAATGATAATGCGTCAGAAAATTTCCATTCAAGCCCGATTGATTGGGTATTACTAAGCTGATTGGGAATTTTAGATGGGTCTTCAAAATCCCCACTTGCAGCAGCCACGATCGAACCGTTCTGAGCGATTTGTTGATAGCTGTAGGAAATCGTGGGTAGTAATGAGCTGTTGTTCTGTAAAACTGACTGTAAAGGTACATTTAGGCTAAAAGTATCGCTATTGTTTTTAGTCTTTAAAAGATTGGGAAAATTAGCGATATTATCTTCAGAATCAGTGTGTTGAAATTGGATGTTAGCACCAGCGATCGTCGCATCAATGCCATACTGAGCTTGCAACCTGTCGGCATTGACAGTTGCGCCGAGCGTCCCAAATTGAGGATCTGTCTGTTCCAGTTTTATATTGGCGGAGAGAGATAAATTGCGCTTATCATCTAGTTTGACATCCTTGAGAATATCGTAGCTAGTTTCGGCATACCAGGCATTTTTAGTTACGGGTTGTAGAGCGATAGCATTTGTCTCATCAGTGAGTTGTGGATCGTTGGCTCCACCTGCCGTAAAGGTACTGCGGGCAAAGCCAGCATCGGCTTTCCAGCGTCCGTTATCGTTAGCGGCGATAACTCGGAAGCCGATCCCATCGCTGGCTTCGGCATCGACGACTTCACCGACGTTAAAATTGGCGACGGGTAAGCGAGAACCATTCATCACGGTAGTTTCCAGCCGCACGCCGCCAGAGTTATTATTCGCCACTTGCATTCCGAGGGTGGCTCCAGTAAGGTTGTTATTACTCTCTCCTATCCCCAAGATATTATCGAAACCAACGATCGCGGTGGTGCTGAGATGCCCGATACTGAGATCGGCGAAATTATTGAGTTTGAGATTGGCTGTGACTCCTCTAGTACAGACATTGCTGACGAGTAAGGGATTGTTGCCAAAGCAGACATTACCAACTGCCACCTTATTATCGCCATCAGTAAAATCGATCGAGTAGGCACTCAAATCTACAAGCGACGCGCGTTCTTGGAGTTCATTAAAGCGGAGGGCTTCTGGCTTAAAGGTAGTCCCGACGAGGTTGACTTTGCCTTGTAATTTACCCGTACCGATGGGATACAGGGCGGATAGTTCGCCAGTGAAGGCGGCATCTAGGAATGTCGGGCGAGGGGAAACACCCGCATCGGGACTGCGGGATTCGGCAAGTTGGGATTTGATGTTGACGTTGAGTTTGGTGCTGAAACCAATGGGGGTTTCGGGGGGTGTAGCAGCGGCTGAAGTTGTTGCAGGTGTCGATCCGGCTGGCGGGGGTGTCGTAGCAGTTGGGGATTTAGAATCGATGGGATTTGCAGGTGTCGAATCAGGTTTAGATGATGGATTGGGGCTGGGTGCTGGGGTTGTTGTTGAAGTTGAGGGTTTACTAGATTCTTCGGTTTGGGTGGCTACTTGGCTGTTGTTGGGTGCGATTTTAACAGAGAAAGTCGCGACAGGTTCCCACCGATCGGGTGTGGTGGTGCGATAAACTGTGAGTGTTTGCTCCCCAACAGGTAGGGGTAAAAGAGTGGATTTATAGACTAATTCTTGTCCTTCTCGTTGGATTTGAGAAGTGATATCGAGATCGCCTAAAAATACAGCAATTTCTGTTTGAGCTGGCAATCGATCGACTTTTACACGCAGGATTCCCCCCGATTTAAGGGTAATAACTGATGATGGTGTTGGCTCTGTTAAAGTTGAATTATTAGTTGGGCTAGGCGGTAGCTGTGCGAAGGTGGGTAGCTCGCATAGTGCGATCGAGCAGCACAAAACTAGCGTACCCTGAATCCAGCGGTACATAATAGTGGCATTCCTGTATTTAGATTTGTTTAAATTCGAGTGGTGTAAATTGAGATCGGTCTCTGTTCTCAACATCTTTTAGGTAAGAGATCGATGCTCGTTCCGTTTGCATTGGCGCAGCCGCGCGCAGAGATGCTTGCCAATGGATGCAAATGGTTACAAGGCGATTGGAAAAACGGAAAATGGAACTAATGCCGAATCAGAAATTGTGCGAGATCGGGTGGAAATGGTTGTTTATGTACGAGCTGTCCGCTGGCTAAATACTCTAGTTCGGCGGGGGTCGAAATTCGTCCCAGTAGCTTGTTGCGATGGGGCTGACGACCGAACCGAGCGACAACATCGCGTTGGCGGCGTGCTTGAGCGGCAGAGAATTCAAGCAACGAGCGATACTCTGGTAAGGACTCATCCACCAGCGCATCTGCCAGTTGGACTGACATTTCTAGGTGTTGGAGCTGCTCGGCATGACCCAGCGGTAGAAAGAAGAAAGTTTTCTCCCAGGGGGTTTCTAGAGCGGTATAGTGACCGAGTTCGATGCCTGAGATTGTCAGGGCGCGAGCTGTTTCATCCTGGGCAAATGCTCGATCGGTACCCCGATAAATCGTCCGCGAGAACTGATCGAGAATCAGAATCAGCGCGAGTCGAGATCGCGGCTCCCGTGTCCAATCATTGAGTTCGCCTGCGATCGCGCGTTCTAATAGGGGTGAAAAACGTGCGACGATCTCGGCATCGCCACCGCCACGAAACCACCAATCGAACTACCGCACTCGTGCTGCTAGATCGCTATCCGGTAGGCTGGGAAACCAAAACTTTAAAACGTCTTCAACTGCTGTAGTTTTCATATCATGCCTCGATTATTTGGGCTAAGTTTGAATTGGTAGGTCTTCAAGGTTAAGATTTTTTCAGTGGTGAGATCGAACATCATTACTCGACACGATTCGGCTAGCTTTTCGAGCATCCACCGTTAAAGATTCAGCTCCATGAATACAACCCAGTTCCGCAATTTCTCTGGCAACTCGTAGTACGGTTCGATGACTCTAAAGCCTAAGCTGTGATAGAGAGCCTTTGTCTCGTATTGTCGGAAGCCAGGGGTTAGGCGTATGGATCGATATCCGATCGCACGGGCACGATCGATCGATGCTTGTGCCAGTGCTTTGCCAACACCTTTGCCGCGTAAATGCGTGTAGACAAACATTTTCTTCATTTCGCAGGTATGAGGATCGATTTCCTGCACTGCAACACAGCCAGCCGGAATATCTTCATGGAACGCAAGCATGAGCATTCCATGTGGTGGGGCGTACTTGCCAGGTAACAAGGCGAGTTCTTCCTCAAATGCAGTTGCGTCAAAGTACTCATCGATGAGTTTTATGTCTTCTACGTAGCGGTGGCGGTGCCAGACAATAAAGGCGCGCATCAAGGTACGCACTCGATCCAGTTGCTCTGTGGTTGTGGGAACCTCTATAAATATCTTTGGGTTCTCCAGTGGTTCGGATGTTTGCATGGCGATCCTACCAATTTACAACTAGAGGTAATTCAGGCCGAAAATCCACCCGATTTCCCTGGATCTCTAGATCGAACCCAAGCTCCACGCAATATTCTCCTCCTACTCGCAGTCCGATCCGAGCGGTATCGTTCGCGTAGCGTCGGCTCTGCCGAATCGCCGCTTGCAATGCTGGTGACGGACGATCTGCGGTAAGAGAGATCGACTCTACGCGGGTTATTTCCTGCCAACCGATCGAGTGCTCTAACGGCTGTGCCTTTTCCGGAAGATATCGATCTGGACGTTTACCAAATGGAGTCTGGAAGAGCATCGGCTCGGTTAGCACGTCGCTATTCGTCCCAACCGCAATACTCAATGGTTCGGGCAAATAAGGCGGACGATATTCCCAATGGGGAAAGGCAATGCTGTCCTCATCGGTTGTCGTCGATCGCAGACATACTCCAAATGGACACACTCCATCTTGCCGATGTGCCCATCGCTCCCACAGATGAGTCGGGCGAATTAGCTCCGATCTTGTCTCTTCTGGATCGCAAACCCACAGAAATTCCAACATTGCGTTATGGAAAAAGAAACAGCGATTGGCAGTACCTTGCCCAGGATGGGTGTTCGCTCTTCCCTCCACTAAACCATGCCCCGCGAGATTGCGCGTTTATATAGCCAGCAAGCAAGGCTCCAAGCTAGTCAGCCTGGCCTTCCGTCCTGGAAGAGAGAGGAAGCCTTCAGCCTTCTGTCTGATGCAGCGAGG
>NZ_JANLWO010000738.1:0-5742 GCF_031364565.1 Chamaesiphon sp. OTE_20_metabat_361 | reverse complement strand
CGAAATCACCGAAGGGATGCGTTTTGATAAGGGTTATATCTCCCCTTACTTCGCGACTGACATGGAGCGGATGGAAGCAGTTCTCGAACAGCCTTACATCCTGATTACTGACAAGAAAATCAACTTGGTTCAGGATCTCGTTCCCATCTTGGAGCAAGTCGCTCGTTCCGGTCGTCCTTTGCTGATTTTAGCTGAAGACATCGAAAAAGAAGCCCTCGCTACCTTGGTAGTCAACCGTCTGCGTGGTGTCCTCAACGTAGCCGCTGTGAAAGCGCCTGGTTTCGGCGATCGTCGCAAAGCCATGCTCGAAGATATCGCAGTTTTAACTGGCGGTCAATTAGTAACTGAAGATGCTGGTTTGAAACTAGATGCTACTAAACTAGAATCTTTAGGTCAAGCACGTCGCATCACGATTACCAAAGATAGCACCACGATCGTTGCTGAAGGCAATGAAGCAACTGTCAAATCGCGTTGCGAACAAATCCGTCGTCAAATGGACGAAAGCGATTCTTCCTACGACAAAGAGAAGCTCCAAGAGCGTCTGGCTAAATTAGCTGGTGGTGTCGCAGTCATCAAAGTTGGTGCTGCTACCGAAACCGAAATGAAAGACCGTAAATTACGGTTGGAAGATGCGATCAACGCGACCAAAGCCGCAGTTGAAGAAGGTATCGTTCCCGGTGGTGGTACGACTCTAGCTCACCTCTCTCCCGAACTCGAAACTTGGGCACAAGCTAACCTCAAAGATGAGGAATTAACTGGTGCGCTAATCGTTACCCGCGCCCTCTCAGCTCCGCTCAAACGGATTGCTGAAAACGCTGGTCAAAATGGTGCAATTATCGCCGAACGCGTTAAAGAAAAATCCTTTGATGTCGGCTACAATGCTGCCACAAATGAGTTCGTAGACATGTTTGAAGCTGGTATCGTTGACCCTGCGAAAGTCACGCGCTCGGCTCTCCAAAATGCCGCTTCGATCGCAGCCATGATCCTCACAACTGAGTGCATCATCGTTGACAAACCAGAACCTAAAGACGGTGGCGCTGGTGCGGGCGGCCCAATGGGTGCTGGTGACTACGGCGATTACTAATCTCTAACTTTTAATAATTTTTAGAGGGGAAACCCGTTAATCTCGATCGCTATCTTCATCTGAAGGTAGCGATTTTTTATCGCTCGATCTTAGGTCAATTTGTATGTACGTAAACTAACCTAATCGGTGCCATAATAATCGATCGAGTAAAGGCTGAAAGATTTCTTGTCCGCGTAATTGTTTGCGCCATCGATCGGGTATACTTGCCACTCCATCGCGAATCCCCGCAATTCCGCCAGCAATGCAAGCAGTGGTGTCGGTGTCTTTTCCTAACGAGATCGCGTGTTTTATAACTAATTCATAGCTGTCATTTTCCATGACCATGCGTGCCGATCTCAAAGCATCAATGACATAACCACTACCTTTCCCTTCCGCCGGATCTTCAGGACGTACTGCCCAGTCTAAAATGGCTAGAAAGTCTGGATTTGTCGATCGATAAACCGAGCGCAGGATCGTGCTGGCAGTGTGCCAAGGATCGGGGACACAATCGAGCATATACCTTGCCCACAGACAATAAAGAGCGCAGCAAATCTGACAATAAGGATCGCCATGAGTTGTCCGAGATTGTAAATGGGCATCAACAATCAGTTCGCTGTCGGTACCTTGATGCCATAAAACGAGGGGTAATGTCCGCATCAACGAACCATTCCCTCTAGCTTGGTTGTTGGTTATACCTGCCAAGATACTTGGAGTCCCTGATTCGATCGCAAAAATAGCATTAGCAGTGCGAATGCCCACATCGAACACACGATTATCGACAGCTAGATAGCCAGAGCGATACCAATCGACAAACCTTTGCCCCAAATCATCGGGATCGAGTCGATTTCGATCGAGCAATGAAGCCAGTAAACAGAGAGCCAGTGCGCCATCATCAGACCATGTACCGACAGGCGTACCTTGATGAGAACGCTGGAAGCCTGCCGGAGGATTCATTTCTAGCAATTCAATTGGGGGTAAGAATTGAGGTTCGTGAAATTCGTAGGGAACACCCACGGCATCGCCAATTAATAGACCGATAATTCCACCGATAATTTGTTC
This sequence comes from Chamaesiphon sp. OTE_20_metabat_361, assembly GCF_031364565.1. Lineage (NCBI taxonomy): Bacteria > Bacillati > Cyanobacteriota > Cyanophyceae > Gomontiellales > Chamaesiphonaceae > Chamaesiphon > Chamaesiphon sp. OTE_20_metabat_361. The sequence goes on along the minus strand of NZ_JANLWO010000738.1, from coordinate 3,620 downwards.
TGAACGATCCATATTGTCTCGATCCAATTGCTTGAAATTGTAGTTTAGATTTATAGGCTGGGTAAAGCCAAGCAAAACCCAACAGCAACAATGTTGTTGGCGAAGCCTACAGAAGGTAATCGAATCTCTATCATCATGAGTAGATTATAATAGGAGCCGAGCTTACCAATGAAACCGATGGTCGCTAACTTTCTCTACTGGACAACCGCAGATATCGATGTAATGCCTGATGATTACTGCTAGCTGCGTTATGAAATTATCACAGCATTCACGTAGCCTCCCTGAACAAGAATCAGCATATTATTTGGAATAAGGATTAAATGCTAAAAAGTTATGAAGCAATTTATGAGAATGGTCAGGTAACATGGCTGACAGAGCAACCACAGGTTAGTTCTGCTCGAATTATTGTTACTGTTCTGTCAGAAGATACTCAGAACACAGTTCCTCTCAAGCGTCGAATTCCTCCGGCTGCTATGGCTGGTAAGGTTAAAATTCTAGGTGATATTGTCAGTCCGATTGTGGACGAAGAGGACTGGGAATGTCTGAAATAATTGTGCTAGACACTCACATCTGGCTGTGGTTTATTAATGGTAATTTGGATCGATTTCCCTCTCGTTGGCTAGATAAAATCGAGGCTGCAAGTAGAGTTGGTGTTTCGCCAGCTTCTTGTTATGAAATTGCTTTAGCTCATAATCGTGGACGGATAGAATTACTCTCGACTGCTGAAGAATGGTTTGAATCATCACTAGCAAATGCAGGTATCGAACTATTTCCACTTACGGAAGTAGTCGCTATCCATGCAGTAGAGTTATCGCCTATTCATAAAGATCCCTTCGACAGACTAATTATTGCAACAGCTTTAGTCTATGGGGCAAAGCTAGCAAGTGTCGATCGCGTATTTTCCCGATATCCAGAACTCGATATTTGCCTAATGAAGTAGCAAATTCTCAATAGAATATAATAAAAACAGAGTTTGGCGATACTCTCACTTCACCGCTATTACCTGGATTTAGTGCAGAGATCGAAGGAATCTTCTCCTAACTATATAAAGAGATTTTCCCCTTACGATCTGTGCAATAGTAGTCGGTCGAGTAGAGGCTGAAAGATTTCTTGTCCGCGTAATTGTTTGCGCCTTCGATCGATCCTTAACGCGATCGAGACACAGAAGATGTCAAGATAGGGAGTTGACTAAAGAGTTCTGTCACTTGCCAACTGCTCTAAATATGCTGCAATTAGTTTCTTCGGGATTTGTCGGGATGTGGTTGAATGCGGCGGGGGTGAGTGTCCCGCCAGCAGCGCCAGCGCAAGCGGTGACGTGGCAAGGCATGTCGTGGCTCACTCCCGCGACACCTGTGGAGCCAACAGTCGAAACTAAGATCGCCCAATATCTGCAAACCCTCAAAACCCAAGGTTTAGATCCTCAACAGCAAGCAGTGTGGCTGCGTACCGATAGTAATCTGCTGATCGATCGCAATGGTACGATTCCGGTTTCTGCCGCCTCCTTGACGAAGACAGCCACCTCTCTGGCGGCGATTACCACCTGGGGATTGGATAAACGGTTTGAGACGATCGTTAGTGCTAATGGCAAGATCGAGGGGGGGACATTAACAGGCGATCTGATCGTGCGGGGTGGTGGCGATCCCTTATTTGTCTGGGAAGATGCGATCGCGCTGGCTCAAAGTTTGAATAAATTGGGCATTAATCATGTCAGCGGCAATCTCATTGTGGTCGATAAATTCCACATGAATTACAAAGCCGATCCGCAAAAAGCTGGTGAATTACTCAAGCAAGCTTTCACGGGAATCAATCTCCCGCCAGCACTATTAGCTACCGAGCTTAAAGATGTCAATATCGTCAAGTTACCCACAGCACCAACCGACAGCAAGACAACAAAATTACCCCAAGTCAAAATCGCGGGCAAAGTCATCGTTAGTAGCGAGCCGCCAGCAGTAATTACACCGTTAATTCGCCACCAGTCGCTACCACTCGTCGATATCGTGCGCCAGATGAATATCTACAGCAACAACGAAATCGCCCAAATCCTTGCCGATAGCGTCGGCGGTGCCGAGCAAGTGATGAAAATCGTCTCGACTACGGCGAACTTCCCACCTGCGGAGATTCAACTGATTAATGGTTCTGGCTTAGGCGTCCAAAATCGCCTCTCACCCCGCGCAGTCTCTCAAATCTTCCGCACCCTCCACCAAACCCTCCAACCCCTCAATCTCAACCTCGCAGACATCTTTCCTGTAGCTGGCGCGGAATATATCGGCACGCTCAAAGATCGCAATTTACCCGTCGGTACGACGATCAAAACAGGTACCCTCAATGAAGTGAGTGCCTTAGCGGGTGTACTACCAACACGCGATCGCGGTTTAGTCTGGTTTGTCATCGTCAACAAAGGCACTCAAATCGCCAAACTCCGCCAGCAGCAAGACACCCTCCTCCAATCGCTCCAGACAGAATGGGGACGAGTCACCCCCACACCCCTAGTAGTCACCAAACACGATCGCGCACCAGCATACTTCGGCGATCCCGATCGTAACATCGCGATCGCCCCCACATCGCGCTAAAGATATGCGATCGATCTACTCGCCCAGCGGGGAATAATAAGCATAATTTCAATTCTAATTAAATTTATGCTATTTACCCTGTCAGCCATGACGATCGCACCCCATCCTGAATTATTTGTACCGACAATTGTAGATCTGGGTGCTAATATCCAGATCCAATTTGGCATTTTTACGCATGGATTATTACTCGCCGAACAATTTCAAAGTACTGACATTTTGGGTAATATTCAGGGTGGTTGGAATGACTTTCTCCAGACTGGCAAAGCTGGTGCTTTAGCCGTCGGTTTGGTGATGGGCTATATGATTCGGGGCGTTACGCGTTAATTCATAGTTAATAGTTAAGATGACGATCGATATTTCGCAATTGAGAGGTTAAGATTGAGTTTCGATCCCGAATTATGTCGAAATGAAAGCGAAGTCGAAAGTAAACTTATCGTTCGATACTTACTCCCAAAACTAGGCTACTCGCCCGATACATGGCATCAGGAAGTAAAATTTGGTAAGATTCGGCTGGACTTTCTGGCTTTCACCCAAAAACTACCATTTAAATTAGGTTTGCCTGTGCGGGGTTTAATTATCGAAGCCAAGCATCCGCGCAAAAATTTAGATAAACATGTCTATCAGCTTCGCACCTATTTAACTAGTTTAGATATTAGTTATGGACTATTGACAAATGGCAAAGAAATCAGAATTTATCACCAGGTAGCAGGAGCCGTTCGGTTAGTATTTCAATGCCCAACCCAAGATATAGACGATCGCTTATCGGATATAATTCAGCTCATCGGACGTGAGTTTATCCATAAACAGTTAGTTCAAAGCTTACCCGATCCATCACCGCCATCGCAGCCTGTATCCGCACCAATTTACGCATCTTCCCCAGCATTACTTATGAAAACTATTGCCATCTACCACAACAAAGGCGGCGTCGGTAAAACTACCGTCTCTACCAATCTCGCTGCGGCTCTGAGCAAACGCGGCTTGCGAGTATTATTAATCGATATCGACGCTCAGGCAAATAGTACCTTTGCAACAGGTTTAGTTAAGTTTCAG
>NZ_JANLWO010000705.1:0-3041 GCF_031364565.1 Chamaesiphon sp. OTE_20_metabat_361 | reverse complement strand
TATATCGGCCCTGTAGACGGTCACAATCTGGAAGAGCTAATTAGTACCTTTGAAGGCGCACACAAGCACGCTGGGCCAGTGATGGTACATGTGGTGACTAAAAAGGGTAAAGGTTATACGATCGCCGAAAAAGATCGCGAAGGCTATCATGCCCAAAACCCCTTTAATCTGGCTACGGGCAAAAGTGCCCCCGCGACCAAACCCAAGCCACCCACCTATTCTAAAGTATTCGCCGATACCCTGATCAAGCTGGCTGAAGACGATCCGCGCATCATAGCGATTACCGCTGCAATGGGTACGGGTACTGGTTTAGACAAGTTTGAGACCATATTTCCCGATCGCTATATCGATGTCGGGATTGCCGAGCAACATGCGATTACCCTAGCGGCTGGGTTAGCAACTGAGGGGATGCGTCCAGTGGCAGCGATTTATTCGACGTTCTTACAACGTGCCTTCGACCAAATCGTCCATGACGCCTGCATTCAGCATCTCCCCGTGTTCCTGTGTCTCGATCGCGCTGGCATCGTCGGTGCTGATGGCCCGACCCACCAAGGGATGTATGATATTGCCTATCTGCGGTGTATCCCGAATATGGTGCTGATGGCTCCCAAAGATGAGGGCGAATTGCAGCAGATGGTAGTGACAGGTATCAATTATACCGACGGGCCGATCGCGATGCGCTATCCGCGCGGTAATGGTTATGGTATCCCGTTGATGGATGAAGGCTGGGAAGAATTACCCATCGGTAAAGCCGAAATCCTCCGTCATGGCGATGACGTGCTGATGATTGCCTACGGCTCGATGGTACATCCCACGCTCCAAGCCGCTGGACTCCTGAGCGAACATGGGATTTCGGCAACGGTAATTAATGCCCGTTTTGCTAAACCGCTCGACACCGAACTGTTTGCGCCCTTAGCGCGATCGATCGGTAAAGTAGTCACAGTCGAAGAAGGCTGTCTGATGGGTGGCTTTGGTTCCGCGATTGCCGAATCGCTCATGGATCTCAATGTCGTCGTTCCGATCAAGCGCATTGGCGTACCGGATATTCTCGTCGAACATGCTACTCCTGACGAATCTCTAGGTAGTTTAGGTTTGACGAGCGCTCAGATTGCTGAGACAGTGCGGACGACTTTTTTCACGCAAAAGCCTGTAGCGGTACCTGTTTAGACGGATTAATCGGATTGGGTATGGCTAAAGCTCGATCGCATCCTTAAATCGCTGGCTGAATCCTTCAAAGGGGACTCAGCCAGCTTTTTTAGGCGTTGCTGAATTGGTGTATGAATCATAGATCTTGCCCTCACCCCCAACCCCTCTCCCATGCTTGGGAGAGGGGCGCCAGAGCCGGAGGCGAGGGCGGGGTGAGGGCAAATCATACCTAGATTCAGCAATGCCTTTTTTTAGTACTTGGGTGTCTGCGGGGAGGATAATATACCAGATATTAATTAATCTGGGCAAAATGATGAGTAGATGGCAATACGCGATCGTGGCAATAGGGATGTGCTTACTAATAATTATCGGTACTAACCAACTCTCGATCGCGACTAATCTCGCTGCACCAGCCGATCCTCTTCAATGGCGCGAACTTCCCCTCGATCGTCATAGTACCAAATCGCCGAGAGCCATCGACCTCGATTTTACCTATGCAACTACCAACAACTTTGTCAAAATCAAGCTCTACCCCTGCCCTCGCTGCTTCCTCCGTCCCGAAGTAGCCGCTGCCGTACAGCAAGCACATCAACAGTTACAACAACAAGGCTACGGCGGCTTGCGACTGTTTGATTGTTATCGTCCCCAACCCATTCAACAAAAAATGTGGCAGATTAAACCCGACGAGCGCTACGTCGCCAATCCAGCCACAGGCTCAGCTCACAATCGCGGTACGGCGGTAGATCTGACAATCGTAGATATCGAAGGCAAACCGCTAGATATGGGCACCCCCTTCGATGAATTTAGCCCCAAAGCTCATCATACCTACCAAGCATTGTCCCCCAAAATTCTCCTGCACCGATCGCTCCTGAAGAAAACAATGGCGTCTGTCGGTTTTCGTCATCTCGATACTGAATGGTGGCACTATGCTTGGAAGGGGCAGAAGCCACCTGTAGGCAAATGGGTATGGGATTGTAAATAGAACACCATAGTTATGGAGTCAATAGCGATCGCACTTGTTGAAGTACGATTTCGGCATGATTTTTGACTTTAACTTTCGACCAAATTTGGACAATTTTACCATCTGGATCGATGAGAAAAGTCGATCTAATGATGCCCATATATTCCTTACCCATAAACTTCTTTAATTGCCACACTCCATAAGTTTCAGCAATTTGATGTTCGCGATCGCTAAGTAAGCTAATCGCTAAATTGTGTTTTTTGATAAACTTATCATGAGACTCGATCGAGTCGGGACTGATACCGACAATTTGAGTATTGAGTGCCTGAAACTGCGATAACTGGCTAGTAAAGTCGATCGCTTGAGTCGTACAGCCAGGAGTGAGATCTTTAGGATAAAAATACAATACCAGCCACTGACCGATAAAATTGCTGAGTTGAGTACTTTTACCATCTCGATCGAGAGCTGTAAATTCAGGAGCAGATTGACCGATATTCATCTTGATTGTGATTGATTTACCGAGACATTGTAACTTAAATCATACTTACCTAACTCACTAGGTAAATTTGTCGATCGAAGCTCAGATTATACTTACATCTTGCACCAGCACTAAAATATGAGTAATTAGCAGAGATCTTTAGGTACCCACAAGGGGTACCCTCGGATTATGGCAGTAATAGTATCTATGCGTTGGGGCAAGATGTGAGTATATGCAGATTCGGGATGCGATCGAGACTAATTAAACACTCCATCCAAAGCTGAGATTCGGAGATTGGATTAAAATAAGAGTATCTTTGGTGTCGATTAATGGGTTCAGGTCAGCCTCCGATTAAAATCGGGGCTGGTGATGCAAAGTCCGCCTACGCGGACTAGGATATCAGTCCGCGTAGGCGGACTTTGCATTACTAGCCGAGACTTCCAGTCTCCAGGCAAC
>NZ_JANLWO010000684.1:0-7352 GCF_031364565.1 Chamaesiphon sp. OTE_20_metabat_361 | reverse complement strand
AAATCCCTTTGGCCCGACTGCGAGAATCCAGTCAAGACAGAGGCTACGCCAACGTGTCGCCATTTTTGCAGGTTGTTGCGCTCGGGTAGCCGATCGAGACTCAATCGAACTTTACATGAAAGCGATCCTGTTGTAGCTCCTCCCAAAGGAGGAGTTCGCTCGCTTAGGGGCGCGATCGTTACCAGACGACAGTTGGTCGATATTGTCAAGTTTTCTCTAATTTACCCACATGCAGCCGGATTGTGAATAATTATTCAACAAATTGAAAATATTTAAGTCCTTCTGAGATTCCTGCCGCATACTCAGCGACGGCTAAATAATGGTAGTCGATCGGGTGGAGTTCGTGCCACAATCGCAGCTCTGACTGAGCATTACCGACGATGATGCCCCGTTCTCGACCGTATTTAAATAAGGAAATATCATTCCCCGAATCGCCACATACGACAGCTTGCTCCGGCGCAATCTGCCAACGCTCGCGCAAAAATTGGACGGCGGTACCCTTATCGCCCTTGCTGGGCAAAATATCTAAGTCTCTACTACCGCTATAAATAACTTCAGCATCCAGCGAGCTGTGAGCGAGTAATTCTTGGATCTGTTGAACTACTGCGGCGGCGACACTCGGGGATAGATAATAGCTCACCTTAAAAGGTCGTTGTTCGGCTGAAGGCTGAAGTTCTAGATCGGCAAAGCGACTGGCGATTTCGACAATTCGATCGCGATGCCAATTCACGCTGAGCTTTTTTACCCACTCTGGCTCGGGCGTTTGGACATTACCCATGTAAATTTCGGTACCGACTGCGGCAATCAGGGCATCGGGAGCTAGCAGCGATCGAGTTTTCGTCAGCTCTTGGTAAGATGCTCGCGATCGACCCGTCGCGTAGACGATCTTAGTTCCCAAGTCCTGACGATAGCGATCGAGGACTTGATTTAGTCGCTCTAGCGATTCATCATCCCCCACGAGCGTATGGTCGAGGTCGGTGACGAATAATGATAAATGTGTTAATACACCCATGCTAACTGACAATTCTAGATTTTAAGGGATGTTGGATTCTGGCTGACAGTAGCCTACGGGCAATTGAAGACGATATTTTCCACACTAGCATTTTTGTCACATGTAGATATCGCGAATCTAAATAACTTAGCAAAATTGTGAGTAGCTAGTCCCTAAGCACAAAAATAGTGCCCGATCTGTCACAAATTGTAAATAATTCTTAACTTTTATCCGCAAAATCTAAATTAGATCGAAAATAAATATATGAATAATTACTCTGAAAGCTGCCTGAGAGTAGGCCAAATTGCACCGGACTTTACAGCAACTGCGGTTGTGCATGGACAATTTCAGCAAGTCCAGTTGTCTAGATATCGCAAATATGTAGTCTTATTTTTTTACCCCTTTGACTTTACATTTGTCTGTCCGACTGAAATTATTGCTTTTAGCGATCGCTATGCTGAGTTTCAAGATCTAAATACCGATATTTTAGGTGTCTCGGTCGATAGTGAATTTTCGCACCTTGCTTGGATTCAAACCGAGCGCAAAATGGGCGGTTTAGGTGATATTAATTATCCCTTAGTATCCGACATCAAAAAAGAAATTAGTACCGCGTATAACGTACTCGATCCGAATATAGGTGCGGCATTACGGGGGCTATTTATTATCGATCGAGCCGGAATCTTACAGTACTCCACTGTCAACAATCTCTCATTCGGTCGCAGTGTCGATGAAACCTTGCGCGTCCTCAAAGCAATTCAACACGTTCAGGCTCATCCTCAAGAAGTCTGTCCGGTAGATTGGCAACCGGGCGCTCAGACGATGTCGCCGACGCCTAGTGGCTCTCAAGCCTATTTTAAATTAATTAATAATTAATAATTAATAATTGGGGTTTTAGGAGGGGGATGAGTGCCGATGAAATCGCGCCGAGGTTCGTTCCAGATTGAGCGCAACCTTGCAGACCCCTTGTTTTCGTTGAGTCTTTAAAATAGTAGTTTTGCTCGGGGATTAGGCAACATCTTCGTCTACACTTCTTCTCGCTCGATTTATCGAGCGGGAAAATTCTACGCAATAGATTCAGCTATTATTTTCCGATCCAGCTAATTGGAGCTAAACTTCAACTCCTTCCTTTTCTGGATTGAGTACTTTGGTCTTATCTGTTTTTTGATGGATTTCACTGGCGGCATGATAGTACTGATAGTATTTATTGTAGCCAGAATGATGGTTTTCAACTCGGTTGATGGCGAGTCCTAATACAGGCGTTTTGATCGAAGAAATAATATCGATACCGCGATCGATGATTTGTTTTTGAGCGACATTCAAGCTGACAATATATACCAATCCATCAACCAAGCTCGACAACAACCGAGTATCACTCACACCGACGATTGGCGGCGTATCAAACAGAATATAATCATATTCTTGCCGCCATTCTTCCATCAATCGTAACAGTCGGGGTGAATTAAATAAGACGATCGAACTGACAGTTTGTTTGCCAGAGAACATGACATGCAGTTTGGATTCGGGACTGATTTTGAGCAAATCTTTCCACTCCCGACTGCCAACAATCGCATCGCTGAGTCCGTCTTCACTATCGCAATCATCGCGATTGAATAAGGGCGAGGTAGCACAGAGCTGAGCGACTGTGGATTTGTGCATATCCGCATCGATCAATAGTACTCGATACCCAAGTTCGGCGAGGGTATTGGCGGTATGAAAAGCAATAATCGATTTCCCTTCTTTGGGTAAAGAGGATGTCATGGCAATGACTTTACCAGATTGCCTGTCGTCGCGATCGGATGTGAGTCCGATGCCTAAAGCTAGAGTCCGAATCGATTCAATAAAACTCCAGTAAGCATAATCTTTACTCTTACCTTTGGTTGTTTGGAGAAATGTACCGCCACGCGCGGCGGAAGATTGCTCTAGATCGTCTACTCTCGGGATCAGTGATAAGATCGGCATCCCCGTCATCGCTTTAACGCTATCGGGATTGTCAACTCGGTCGTCGAGTTTGTTCAAGCCTACCGATACCAGGATACCTGCTAAGATACTCCCGATCGCGCCCAGTCCCATCTGACGCGGCACATCTGGCGACATGGGAAAATTCGGATATTCTGGCGGATCTAATAATCGCCACGGTACCACTTGTTCGGCGTTTACGATTTTTAACTCTTGGACTTTTTGCAAGAATGCTGTCAATTCTTGGGAGGCAATTTGGTATTCCCGCTGCAATTCGGTATATTTCTTTTGGAGTCCGGGTAATTGAGCGATTTGAGTTTGAACTTGTTGATATACTGCTTCCAAACTTTGAGCCTGAGCGGTTTGAGCGACTAAACTAGTTTCTAGATCCGCTTGTTTGTTGGCTAAGTTTTGAGCTAGGCTATTGGCGAAGTTAGCAATACCACCTTGAGTTAGTTCTGTATCGTCTACTCGGCGTTTGAGTACTTGCTGCGCTCGCGCTCTGAGCAATACTAGTACACTGTCGCGTTTTTCTTTAAGAGAGATAACTAGGGGATTTTCAGGGCTAAAGCGAACGCTTTCTTGGTTGTACTTGAATTCTAATTCTTTGAGCTGCGTAAATAGTCCTTGGTAGCCACTATCTTGAGTGAGCATCGTGGTACTCAAGTTACCTTCTGAAGATAAACCTACCGAGGCAAGTTGTTTCTTTAATTCCTCGTATTGCTTTTGAGTTTGGTAATAAACCGAACGCGATTCATTAATTTTGGAAACGATCGTTTGACGATAGCCATCGAGCGCGCCCGCAGAAGTAGCAGGATCGACAAATCGATATTTAATCCGAAACTGCTCGATTTGAGAAGCCGAATTCTCTAGCCGCTTGCGAGAGGCTGGTAGTTGTGATTCGATAAATTCGATCGAGTTATTAGTCCGCGCTTTCTTGGTCTGGATACTATAGTCTATATAAACTTTGCTCAATCCGTTGAGTACGGCGACGATCTCATTCGGCGATAACGCTACATAGCTGACAGTCAGTACATTACTATCGGGCTTCGACTGAATTGACAATCCTTGTAAAACTTGGGCGACTGATGGGCGCAATTTGGGATCGGGAATCTGCACGATGGCTTGCTGGATCATGCTTTTACTTCTCAACGATTGGGTAATCGTCTCAATGGCGATCGTCCGATCTTCTGATTGTCCACCACTATCGCTACCGCCAGCGAGCTTTTCAGCAAAACTGTTACCACCTTTGAGATCGATCGCGATTTGGACAGTAGATCTATAAATCCGGACTTGTTTCCAAGTTACATAACCAATTACACTCATCATTAGTGTAGTAGTTAGCAATGAGGCATACCAATACTTCCGTAAACCGCTCAAGATTGTCCCGATCCCGATCCCCTCTTCCGGTCGAGGTTCGGTCAACCCATTCGGGCGTTGAGCGATGGGAGACGGCGCTAGTCTGGGAGGATTAAATTCAGGAAAGCTCTCTTTCATGGTCAAAGACTATTTAATAGCACGAGTGGGCAATGAACCGCCAAATGGCTGAAGCGATCGAGTTGAAATAGTCGTATTATATAAAGTATGTTCAAATTAAGAATCTTATAATTTTTTGCTAAGTATTAAGCTCAATTAGGATTTTGTATTAATCTGCTCTTAAATCGAGACCTCTTACCCAGCACTGCCAAATTAGCATACTGGGTAAGTTAGACATTTAACAACCGATCCCAATGTGTTGAAATCCGGCTTTCATTAAGTGTGCTGAGGGCAGGAAGTTTCGGCAATCTACCAGCAACGGCGATCGCATTAGTCGGGCTAGATGTTGATAATTTATTTCCTGAAATTCCGACCACTCAGTCATTAAAACTAGTGCATCACTGTCTGTCGCTAACATCTGCGGACTATCTACTAGATGGACATTAGCTAGATAGGGATTGGGTGCAGATTTAGGGGAGATAATTGGGTCGTATGCTTTTACTTTGGCACCCAATTCGATCAGCGTTTGTATTATATCAAGAGCGGGTGCATCTCGCAAATCATCAGTATCGGGTTTAAAAGTCAGACCGAGTAAACCGATGGTTTTACCTTTGAGGATTTTGAGCGAACTTTGCAGTTTTTGAATTACCAGCGTGCGTTGCTGTTGATTGACTGTGACAGTTGCTTTGAGTAATTGGGCATCGTAGCCATAATCAGCTCCAGTGTGAATGAGTGCGGCGAGATCTTTGGGAAAGCAAGAGCCACCCCACCCAATGCCAGCATTCAAAAATTTATTGCCGATCCGCGAATCTAGGCCGATACCTTTAGATACTTGATTAATATCAGCACCGACGCGCTCGCAGATATTGGCAATCTCATTAATAAAACTGATTTTGGTTGCCAAAAACGCATTGGCGGCATACTTGATCATTTCTGCTGAGCCTAAATCTGTGGTCAATACGGCGACAGGTGGTAGCGTGGGGTCTTCCGTGTGTTGGCGATCGATAATTGGTGCGTATAAACTTAGCATCAGGTCGAGCGCTTGATGACTGTTACTGCCCAAAACAATCCGATCTGGGTTGAGTGTATCATAGATTGCCGAACCCTCTCGTAAAAATTCTGGATTGCTGACCACATCAAACTTCGGTACGGATAACCGATCCACATCAGGCTGACGACTATCCCCACCGACTAAGCTCGGCTGCTTAGCACGCTCGGCGGCAACACCATCGAGAACCAGCATTTTCACCCAATCTCCCGAACCGATCGGGACTGTCGATTTATTAACGATAACTTTATACTCACCATTGAGATGTTGTCCGATTCCTTTAGCGACAGCTTCGACATATTGCGTATCGCTAGAGCCATTGGGCAGGGGTGGGGTACCGACAGCAATAAATAACACTTCGCCATGCTCGACGCCCATCTTCAAGTCTGTAGTAAACTGCAATCGACCTGTAGCCATTGCTGCACACATGATTTCTGACAATCCAGGTTCGTAAATTGGTGAATGTCCAGATTTCATCAATGCCACTTTAGCGGGATTATTGTCTACACAGACGACATCATGCCCGATATGTGCCAAACATGCTCCTGTTACTAAACCGACATAACCAGTTCCGATCGTACAAACACGCATTTTGACTTACTCCAAATGTGATTGTGACTTTGTAAACGTATATCTATCGTTGGTGGATGTTGATGTACTCTTCCCAAAAGCTAGCTGCCGCGATCCGATCTGCTGGGCGGGTAGCAGTTCCATCCTCACTGACGCGCTGGCAATTATCGCGATTGGCATTCTTGCTGAACTTGAATGCGCTGCTTAAATTCAGCAATTGTCTGAGCTAAGCCAGTTTCTAGCGAAACAGTCGGCTGCCAATTTAATAAAGTTTTGGCTTTAGTAATATCTGGTTTGCGCTGTTTGGGGTCGTCTTGAGGTAATGGTTTAAAGCTAATTTCGCGACTGGGATCGATCGCATCGCGGACTTTTTGGGCGAGTTGAGCGATCGTATATTCTTCGGGATTCCCGAGATTGATCGGCCCAATTTGGTCGCCGTTCATCAATTTTATCAAGCCATCAACCAAATCTGTCACATAACAAAAACTGCGAGTCTGGCTGCCGTCGCCATAGATAGTTAATGCTTTGCCTTGGAGAGATTGGGCGATAAAATTACTCACGACCCGACCATCATTTTCTAACATCCGAGGGCCATAGGTATTAAAGATTCTGGCGACGCGAATTTCGACATCATGTTGGCGATGATAGTCAAAACTGAGCGTCTCAGCGATCCGTTTGCCCTCGTCATAGCAAGACCTGATCCCGATCGGGTTGACATTACCATGATACTCTTCTGGCTGCGGATGCACGTCGGGATCGCCATAAACTTCGGAAGTTGAAGCTAATAAAAATCGGGCCTTTACCCGTTTAGCAAGTCCGAGCATGTTTGATGTGCCCAAGAAACTGACCTTAGCCGTTTTAATCGGATTGTATTGATAGTGAACGGGCGAAGCCGGACAAGCTAAATGATAAATTTGGTCTACTTCTAGTCGGATTGGTTCGGTAACATCGTGCCGAATCCACTCAAAGTTGGGATCGGACATCCACTTGCTGATATTACTCTTAGTTCCCGTATAAAAATTGTCTAAGCAAATAACTTGATGCTGCTCTTTCATGAGTCGATCGAGCAGATGAGAACCAATAAACCCAGCACCACCTGTGACTAAAATTCGCATAATTTAAAATTTTGAAATTTAATTTGGTTTAGAAGTTCAATGGCAGTGTCTTTAGTATTATTCCCGACGATCGGCAAATCGGCAACCATTGCGACTATTTCTCTGTAATTATCGCGTATGGATGGCAGCAAACCGCACATTTTTAGTAATAACACGTAGATAACCGGAGCAATCGCGCGATTGCTCCGGTCGAACG